>CAZQUC010000131.1:0-10508 GCA_964596095.1 uncultured Enterobacteriaceae bacterium | reverse complement strand
GATCCCCCTGGAGAAGCGCCTTTTGGAGTGCGGACGGCTTGCCTCCGCTCTCGGGCTCACCGGCTTGCCGGTGAGGGGGGAGAAAGAAGAGGAGGGCGGTTGGGAGTGATGAAGGGCCGACGTGTCCCGCCGCGAGGGGCAAGCCCCTCACTCCCGAGAGCGGAGGCAAGCCGTCCGCACTCCAAATCGAGCCGTGCCCCGAACGGCGGGAAGCCCCCCGCGACGGCCGATGAAGGAATTTGGCGCTTTTTTGGCATTGCGGGAGGGAAGGGGGTTGGGTAAAACTGATCTTGTTCGAATCGTTCTTGCCATGAAACCGATTTTCCTGCTGGCTTTGTCGCTGATGTGGACGGGACTTCCCCGCGCCGCGTTCGCTCAGGAAACGAATCCTCAAAAGACGACGGACGAAAAGGCCGGCGCCGTCTATTCCCTGGATGACCTGCTGGATCCAAAGAAGCTCTGGGAACTGACGCCCGAAACGGTGGAAATCCGATACAAAAATGCCGGATTCCGCTGGCTGTCCGAAGCCTCCAAGGATCGGGGCCTGATCCGTCCGATGTGGCGTTTGGTGGAAAAGACGGCTTCGCCTCCCACCGAAGGCGAGAAGAAAACCCCGGCGGACGACGAACCGGAGAAGGAAACCGAGGATAAAAAAGACGATCCGGAGAAAACACCGACGCCTCGCCGCTTCTCCCCGCAAAAGACGAAGCTGGACCTGCTCGACGGACAGGTGCAGGCCGAGGAAGTGAATTTCGAGTTCAAGGAAGGCAAACTGGCGATGCTAACCATCTCCATTTGGAACAAGGGCGATTCCGCGGAGGATCTGAACGAAAACCGCTTCAAGAAACTGCTGACCGACTTGAATGCCTCGCTCAGCAAGCAATTGGCCGTCAGGGCGCAGGATATGGGGCGCGACCAGAAAAGCGCCTCCAAAGCCGAGCGCATTCGTTGGGAATTGGCGAATACGTTGGTGCAATTGGAATCAAGCTCGACCAAGGACCGGGAGACCGGCTTCCAGCCGGAGTTCATCCGCGTGCGCCTCGCGCCGAAAGTGAAACTCGCGCTCGGCGCCACGACGGACAATGTCGCGAAAGTGACGCGGACGGAATTGACCGACCGGGTGAAAAAAATCCCCACGGGAGATGTGTATGTCGAGGGGGTGCCGATGGTGGATCAGGGAGAAAAAGGGTATTGCGCGCTGGCCACGGCGGAGCGCGTGATGCGCTTTTACGGCATCGAATGCGACCAGCATGACATGGCCAAGGCTTCCGGCGGCGACGCCTTCGGCACCAATCCCCAGGAGCTTCAGGAAGCGCTCCATCGCTTGCAGGGACGGTTCAAGATCCGCGTGCGTGATCTCATTCACTGGGACATCAATGATTACCTCAAATTCACCGAGGTTTACAATCGCGAGGCCAAACGCGTGGGGGCCAAACCCTGCCCGGAGAATCGCTATCTGATCAGCTTCCGCGGCCTCGACAAGGACGCGCTGCGGAACGCCCGCACCAAGGGGGCCGGGTATGAGCGGTTCGTCCGTAACGTGAAAGACCTCACCGGGCGCGGCGTGCCGTTGTTGTGGGGCATGGAGTTGGGCATTTATCCCGAGAACGGCGAGCCGGCCCTCCAGGGCGGCGGCGGCCACATGCGGCTCATCATCGGCTTCAATGAGAAGAAGGAGGAACTGCTGTTTTCCGATTCCTGGGGGGCGGGCCACGAACTGAAGCGCATGTCGATCAAGGACGCGTATGTGGTGACGAAGGGACTCTACATGATCGAACCGACCGCCCGCTGAAGTCCGGCCCGGCTTCCGCGCCGCGCCCTTGTGATTCCCCTTGACCGAGGGGCAAATGATTTCAGGGTGCGGCGCTTCCGGTTCACGCTGTGACGGGGAACCGGGCCGGCTGGAAAAACTGGCTGATCCGGGGGGCTGTGGCGGCGGGAGGCGGTGGTATGTCCATGGGTTGTGGCGTGTGAAGGGAAGGCGACCGCTTTTCTCCACCGTTGCCGCCGTTTTCCTCTTCCAACTCCGTCTTTTCACCCCGGCGGCTTTTTCCAAAAAGTCCGTCTCTGACCTACTCATTACGCTTTTCCCAATTTTCAACAAATGTTTGGCAAACTTTTCGGCTTTTTATCCAGTGACATCGGCATTGATCTCGGCACCGCGAATACCCTGGTTTTCGTCAAAGACCAGGGCATCGTCCTGCGCGAGCCCTCGGTGGTGGCGGTCAAATCCGGCACCAGCGAAGTGCTCGCCGTCGGCGACGACGCGAAACGGATGCTGGGCCGCACGCCCGGCAACATCGTGGCCATCCGGCCGATGAAGGACGGCGTCATCGCCGACTTCGATGTGACCGAGGCGATGCTGCGACACTTCATCAGCAAGGTGCATAAAAAAAGCGGGCTGGTTCGCCCGCGGGTCGTCATCGCGGTGCCCTCGGGCATCACCGAAGTGGAGAAGCGCGCGGTGAAGGAGAGCGCCCTCCAGGCCGGCGCGCGCGAGGTTTATATGATCGAGGAGCCGATGGCGGCGGCGATCGGCGTCGGAATGCCGGTGCAGGACGCGAGCGGCAACATGATCGTCGATATCGGCGGCGGCACCACCGAGGTGGCGATCATTTCGCTGGCCGGCATCGTCTATAGCCGCAGCGTGCGGGTCGCCGGCGACGAGCTGGACGAGGCCATCGTGCAATACATGAAGCGCGCCTATTCGCTGATGATCGGCGAGCGCACGGCCGAGGAGATCAAGATCCGCATCGGCTCGGCGTATCCCATCGAAAAGGAGCTGACCATGGAGGTCAAAGGGCGCGACATGGTGGCGGGGCTGCCGAAGACCATCACCATCACCAGCCAGGAAGTGCGCGAGGCGCTCATCGAGCCGCTGAAAACCATCGTGGACGCGGTGCGCGTGACGCTGGAGCGCTGCCCGCCCGAGTTGTCGGCGGACCTGGTGGACCGGGGCATCGTGCTGGCCGGTGGCGGGGCGCTGCTCCGCGGGTTCGACAAGTTGTTGCAGGAGGAAACCGGCCTGCCGGTGCATATCGCCGACGATCCGCTGAGCGCGGTCGGGGAGGGCACCGGCAAGGTGCTCAACGAACTGGCCTTCTTGCAGAAAGTCGCGAGTATGGAGGCGTGATCCCACCGGCCCGCGCCGCGGCGTCCGACGGAATGATTCCCGAGTGAGCCACGGCCCCGGTCATGACTTGGCCGCTGCCATGAAGCATTTCAACATCATCGCCCTTTTGGTTTTCCTGGGTTTGCTGGGGTGGGTTTTCATGTGGAAAACACCCACCACCCTGGCGGTCAAGGCGAAGGTGATGAACGTCCTCTCCCCCTTCATGCGCACCGGCGCCGACGTGCAGGGACAGGTCTCGCAATTGATCGCGCCCTCCGACAAATCTCCCGCCGAACTGGCGGCGGAAAACACCACGCTCAAGCTGGACGTGGACCGCCTGCGCGTCGTCACCGAGGAATACGACCGCGTGCAGCGCGAGAACAACGAGCTGCGCGACATGCTGCATTTTTCCCGCACCCATGCGCTGAAGCTGACCACCGCGCGCGTCCTCACCCGCAACACGGCGACGTGGTGGAGCACGGCCATGATCGACCGCGGGCTGGCGGATGACCTCGCGCCCGATCTCGCCGTGCGCACCGCCGAGGGGCTGGTCGGCAAACTGGTGCATCTTTACGACCACGAATCGGAGGTGCTCTTCATCACTGACGAAACCTGCAAAGTCGCCGTGCGCATCGAGGGCAGCCCCGACCAGGGCATCCTCAGCGGCGTCCGCGGCGTGACCGGCCGCGCGCCGGAACTCCGCGTCACTTACCTGCCGCGCGAGGCCAACGTGCCGCTGGGCGCGAAGGTTTACACCTCGGGCAAGGGAGCCGTTTTCCCCTCCGGCATCCTCGTCGGCGAAGTGACGAAATTTTCCTCGCTCGACGATGGCGGCGAGGCGCTGGTGAAACCGGCGGTGGATTTCGACAAACTGAAATACGTCTTTGTCATCGACCATCGCGACAACCACGGGGCGCAGGCGGAGCACAAGGAAGAAGGGGGGGCGGACCGATGATTTTCTCCGCCGCGCTCTTCGTGCTGCTCGGCCTGGCCTTCGTGGCGCAGGAATTCCTGCCCGTGGTGCCGTGGGCGTATCACGCGCGGGTGCTGCTGGTGCCGGTGGTGTTTTTCGCCGGCGCGGTGGCGTCGCCGTTTCCCGTCATGCTGTTGCTGGCCTTCGCCACCGGCTTCCTGTGGGATGCGCGGCATCTGGTCATCGAGTCCGGCTCCGCCATCGAGGAAACGCTGGGCGGCGCGGTGGCCTCGACCACGGCCAGCCCCGCCTTCGGGTATTCCATCGTGCTTTACGCGCTGCTCGGCTCGTTGATGCAGGGCATCCGCCCGCTCTTCGGCCGCGGCCGCTGGGAGCTGCCCGTGCTGATGTCCGGCCTCGCCACCGCGCTGTTGCTGCTCATCGAGCATCTCTGGTTCTGCTTCCTGCGCGGCCGCTTTTTCTTTTCCGAAGACATCTGGCTCAATGTCGGCACCACCGCGCTGCTTTCGATGGCGCTCTCCCCGCTGCTTTTTCTGCTGATGCACTGGATTTCCCGCCTTACCGGGCACCAAATCCGTTACGATTCCCTGCACCTCAAACGCCACTGGTAACCGCCGCTCATGGTCACGCGCTATGTTTTCCGCTTGTATCTCCTCGGCCTGGTCATGGCCGCGGGGTTCATGGCGTTGCTGTGGCGGCTGTGGGTGGTGCAGATCGAGGAAAACAAAAAATACCTCGCGCAGCTCCCGCAGGCCTCGACGGTCGTGCAACGCGTTCCCGGCATCCGCGGCGAAATCAAGGACCGCCACGGCATTCCGCTCGCCGTCAACCGCGTCAGCTACGAGATCAAGCTCGACCTTCGCGAAATCGCCCGCACCTACAAGGAGCGGCACAAGGACGAGCCGACGCCCAAGCACGCGTATTGGCAGCAAGACGGCTACGGCACCCGCCGCCAGCGCGAGGAAGAGGATATTTTCGAAATGTATGCCCGCGATGTCGCGCCGCGGCTGGAGCGATTGGGGCTGCTGGAAGATCTCGATTCGGACTCCATGCGGCGGCATTACCGCACCAACAGCGGCATCATTCCGTTTGCCTACAGCAAGGAAGTGCCGTTCGAGAAGATCGCGCTCGTCGCCGAGCAGGGCGGCTTTCTGGAGGGCGTCTCCATCTCCAAACGCACCGTCCGCCATTATCCCTACAAATCGCTGCTCAGCCATGTGCTCGGCTACACCAAGACGCCCGGCCCGCTGGAGCGCCCGGAAGGCGCGGAGGGCTACGATGTGTTCGAAGTCGATGACTACGGTGTCGCCGGCGTGGAGAAAACCATGGAATCGCTCCTGCGCCCGCGCGCCGGCCGCCGCGTCTATCCCAAAAACGAGCACGGCCGCATCGTGTATCATGAATTGCTGGACCAGCGGATCGAGCCGATCAAAGGCAACGACGTCTATCTGTCGATCGACCTCCGCCTGCAATACATCGCGGAGCGGGCGCTGCGGGAGGCGAAGGTCACGCGCGGCGCCGCCGTGGTGATGGACCCGGACGGCGGCGATGTGCTGGCGCTGGTGTCGCTGCCGAATTACGATCCGAACAAATTCATCCCCGCCATCGATGCCGATGACTGGAAAGCTTATATCGAAGACAACACCGATCCGTTGCTCAACCGCGCGATTTCCGATCAGATTCCCGGCAGCACCTATAAAGTCCCCATCGCGGTGGCCGGCGCGATTGCCGGGCTGTCCGGTCGCAGCTACGCGTGCGGCGGCGGGATGCAGTTGGGCAACCACTTCGCCAAGTGCTGGATCGCCGGCCGGGGCAACCACGGCTCGCTCGGGCTGAGCGCCGGGTTGATGCATTCCTGCAACGGGTTTTTCTTCCGCTACGGCATGGCCACCGGCATCCGGCGCATCAACGAAGTGTGCGGGTGGTTCGGCCTCGGAGAGCCCACCGGCATCGATCTGCCCAGCGAAGACGCCGGCAACAACGCGGGTCCCGCGACTTCCACCTCCGGATGGACCGAGGCGGAAACCGCCTTCCTCTCCATGGGCCAGGGGCAGGTCCTGGCCACACCGCTCCAGATGTGCTCCGTCTCCGCCACCATCGCCAACGGCGGCACCATTTACCGGCCCAAGCTCATCTTCAAAACCTACGACCACGCCGACAAGCAGGACACCCTCTTCCCCGACCGCCCCAAGGCCGACCTGCTGGAAAAAGGCGTGAAGAAAAACGACTTCGAGATGGTGCGCAAAGGCATGTGGATGGTCGTCAACGGCGCCAGCGGCACCGCCAAGGCCGCGCGCTCCACCGGCTACGAGACCGCGGGCAAAACCGGCACCGCCCAGACCTCGAAGGTCAGCCCGCTGACCAAGGAAAAAGCCAACGACGTGTGGTTCATCGCCTTCGCTCCCTATGACAAACCGCAATACGCCGTGAGCGTCTTCATCGAAAACGGCAAAGGCGGCGGCATCACCGCGGCCCCGGTGGCCGCGCGCATTTTGAAGCAGGCGATGGCGATGAGCGCCGGCGCGTATCAACCGCCCGTGGCGGCGCTCGACGAAGTCAAAGGCGATTACACCAAACACGAACTGATCACCTACGCGGACGACCCCGTCGATGCCGCCGCGCTGGCCGCCGCCTCCGCCGATGACGAAACCCCCTCCGACGACGACGCGCCGGCCCGGGTCTCCACCCCCTCCCGCAAGAAAAAAGCCGCGCCCGCCTCTCCCACGCTGAAACCCAAACCCAATGCCGAAGGCCGCCGCGCCCGCGGTCGCCCGCAACCCAAGCGGGACACCCCGCCGCCCGCCGCGTCCCGACGCCCGCCCCAGTAAATTTTTTCTCAACCATGGGAACGCCGCGCCCCTGACGACGATTCCCCTATCTTACCACTCCATCCCCAGAACCATTGAAAGCGATGATTCGCGCCATCAAACGACTCTTCGGCCTCGGAAGCGATTTCCGCGCCGGCGTCAAAATTGTCATCAACAAGGAAAAACTCGAGACCCGCGTCGCCTTCGTCGAGAACGGCGTGCTCGAGGAATACACCATCGAACGCAGCGACTCCGACAACGTCGTCGGCAGTATTTTCAAAGGCAAAGTCCGCAATCTCGAGCCCGGCCTCAAAGCCATGTTCGTGGACATCGGTTTTGAAAAGAACGCCTTCCTCCACTACTGGGACGCCATCCCCGCCGCGCTCGACGAGGAATTGGAAGCCATCGACCGCGGCGGCAAGAAGCGGCCCAAGATCACCTCCAAGGACATCCCGACCATTTATCCCGTCGGCTCCGAAGTCATGGTGCAGGTCACCAAAGGCCCCATCGGCAACAAAGGGCCGCGCGTCACCACCAACATCTCGCTCGCCGGTCGCTACATGGTCCTCATGCCGCGCAACGATCAGTTCGGCATCAGCCGCAAAATCGAGGATCCCAAAGAGCGCCTGCGCCTCCGCGCGATCATGGAAAAACTCAGCGTGCCGGAGGGCATGGGCATCATCCTCCGCACCGCCGCCCAGGGCATGCGCCGCCGCTACTTCGTGCGCGACCTCGCCATGCTCGTTGACCAATGGCAGCAGATCGAGACCAACAACCAGTCGAAAAAATCCCCCGCCCGCGTTTTCAACGAGCCTGACATCGTCGAGCGCACCGTGCGCGATTTCCTCACCGACGAAGTGGACGAAGTGGTCTGCGACGACCAGGGCACCACCGAACGGATGCGCCTGCTGGTTGGCCAGATCAGCCGCCGTTCCAAGCGCCGCATCCGCCAGGTCGCCACCTCCCAGCCGATCTTCGACCACTTCGGCATCCAGAAGCAGATCGACAACGCCTTCTTCCGCCAGGTCTGGCTGCCCTGCGGCGGCTATCTCGTCATCGACGAAACCGAGGCCATGATCGCCGTGGACGTGAATACCGGCCGCAACAAAGGCTCCAAGGATCTCGACAAAACCATCCTCACCACCAACATCGAGGCCGCCACCGAAGTCGCCCGCCAGGTGCGCTTGCGCAACATCGGCGGCCTCATCGTCGTGGACTTCATCGACATGAAGGCCGAGCGCGACCGCAAAGCCGTCTATAAAGCCATGCGCGAGGGCCTCAAGCGCGACAAGGCCAAGACGCAAATCCTGCCCATCTCGCCCTTCGGCCTCATGGAAATGACGCGCCAGCGGCTGCACGAAAGCCTCAGCACGTCCATCTTCGACCCGTGCCCGTATTGTCACGGCCACGGCCGCATCAAGTCCGTCACCAGCATGAGCGTCGAGTTGCAACGCAAGCTTCACAGCATCCTGCCCGCCTTGCCGGAAAACCGCCGCGACGTGCTCATCGTTGTCCACCCCGACGTCATGCAGCGCCTCCGCAAGGAAGACGCCGAGCTGCTGCTCGAAATCGAGCGCAAACATCTGTGCCGCCTCACCTTCCGCGGCGATCCGGCCTTCCACCGCGAGCGCCTCGTCATCAACGACGCCGCCACCGGCCAGGAACTCGGCAAAGCCCTCACCGAATCCGCCTGAGGAGACATCTCCAAATCATCAATCATATAAATGCCCTGTGACCGCCGAAGACTGGTGTGACGAAGCCGCCGGCGACATCGCCATCGGCGACCTGCCGGCCGCGGTGGAAAAATACCGCCACGCCTTGGCGGTGGAGCCGGAGCATTTCGACGCCTGGCACGCTCTGGGCATGGCGCTCATGAAGTGCGGCGAGTTGAAAGAAGCTATCGGCGCCGGGCTCATGGCCACCACCCTCCGCCCCAACGACCTCCTCGCCTGGACCGCCCTCTCCCAGATGTATGTCAAAGACGGCCAGATCGCGGAAGCTGAGCATGCGAAAGCCAACGCGCGCATCCTCTCCCTCGGTGGCAAGATTGTGAAGTGAACCGATCTGGAGTGCGGATGGCTTGCCTCCGCTTTGTCCACGGACGGGCTTGCCCGTTCGTGCCGGGTGGTGGCGGTCGTGTGCTTTTGACGGGGCTTTCCTGGAATCAGCGCGCTCTTCCCGCCGCGAGGGGCAAGCCCCTCTCCCCCCAAGAGCGGAGGCAAGCCATCCGCACTCCAAAACGGATTCGCCGCTTGCCAGTGTTTTGAAAAAAGCCACGTTGGTGTTGGTCATCCCTTTCCATACCCATGCACCGCCGCAGCTTTCTCCACCGCACGTCCCTGGGCCTGATCGCCGTCACCGCCGGAGGCCCGGCGCTCGTCCACGCCGCGCCCCCGAAACCGCGCCTGACGGTCAAAGGCGCGCTGCTCGGCGAGCATCCGTTCCTCGACTTTGAAACCGACGGCTGGTCGAAAGGCCGCGGCCGTTGGAAAATCGACAAAGGCGAACTCACCGGCGAACAGATCGACCCCGAGCCGCTCTACCACGCGCATGTCCATCACGCGGTCGATTTCGGCCCCGCGGCCATCATCGAAGCGGAGGTCAAACTTGATGGCGCCAACGCCTGCTGGTTCGGCCTCGGCGGTGTGGGGGCGTTTCTCATGTCCGATGGCCGCATCTCCTTTCACGAGGACGGCGCGGAAATGCGCGGCGCGCCGGGCGTTCCGGGCGCGGACAACCAAGTCCGCCGCGGCAAATGGTATCCCGTGCTCGTCGAATTCGCCGGCATGGAGGCGGCAGGCGAGCGCGAAAAAACCGAGATCGCGACCGAAGCGACCCTCTTCAAACAAAAGCGCAGCGGATTCAGCTTCGTCGTCGCCTCCGACGTGGAAAAAGGCGGCGGCTCCGCCAGCCTGCGGAACCTGAAATTCTGGCACGCCACGCCCAACGAAAAGTGGAAAAAACCCAAGACGCCCCGCCAGCGTTGAACGTCCCGGGCAAACCGCTCCATTCTGTTTTACGGAAGAGATTTCATTGAACAGAAGGTAGGGAAGGAAGCGAAGCAAAACAGCAAAGCCTCTTCCCTTCCTTTCCTTTCTTCTGTTCAAAATCGTAAAACCGTGGAAGCGTTTGCGCGCCGCCCAATCGTGCCTAGATAACACCCCTCCCGGCGCGTCCACGTGAACGCGCCCGCGGCCCGGCGCACCGCGACGTCCATCCATGTGCCGACCCTATTATTCTCAATGAGCCAAAAAAGTGATTTCGGCCTGATCGGCCTTGCCGTCATGGGACAAAACCTCGTTCTCAACGTCGAGAGCCGGGGGTTCCAGGTTTCCGTCTTCAACCGCACCACCAGCGTCACCGACGATTTCGTCGCCAAACACCCAGACAAAAAAATCGCCGGCTACCCCACGCTGAAAGAGTTCGTCGATTCCCTCGCCACGCCGCGCAAGATCCAGATCATGGTCCAGTCCAAGGCCGTCGAACCCAACGACCGCGACGCCGTGGACGCCGTCATCGAGCAACTCATCCCCCTCCTCGACCAAGACGACATCATCATCGACGGCGGCAACTCCTTCTACAAGACCACCGAGCGCCGCGACGCGTATCTCGCGGAAAAAGGCCTCCGCTTCATCGGCGCCGGCGTCTCCGGCGG
>CAZQUC010000130.1:0-10509 GCA_964596095.1 uncultured Enterobacteriaceae bacterium | reverse complement strand
ATCAACGGCGCGCTCTCAACAAGGCCACGGCCTTCCCGCCGCAGCCATAAAGTCTAGGCCACTAGAACGTCACCCGTGGAATCGCAACCAATAACCCTCACTTCGAGAATCAGCTTCTGGATGCAGTTTCAGGCCACTCGCGCCGTCGTCGGTCGCCTCTGGACCACCTACGTTGCGTGGGGCTTCTTCGTTGGTGTCCCGTTACTGCTTGTCATCGTCATGCTTTGCCGCGGCCAAGACATTTCCGCGCCGGGGGCATTTGATTTGCCCGCGTGGGCGATTTTGCTCGGTGGCTTTCTTTTCATGGGCGGTCTTATCCCTCTGCTCCAGATGCTCAATGTATCCAGCATGCGGCGACGTAATCCGACCATCGGCGGCGTCCAGACTTACACGATCACTCAAGACGGCTACACGGTTCAGGGCAGCTTGTTCGACACGAGACTGAAGTGGGACGCTTTCCTGAAAGCAATCGAGACGAAGGACTTTATTCTACTCTACATTTCCACTCGCTGGGCGCACTTCATTCCGAAAGCAGCGGCGACAGAAGACGACCTCAAGGCAATCAGAGCAATTCTCCATGAGAAACTCGGCCCCAAAACCAAACTCAAAAAGGCCTAACAAGGCAGTGTAGCCAACCGCTGGGGCCGCTGTGGTTTCCATGCTTTCCGTAACTCCAACCCGCCATCCGCGATCCATGCTCGCCCCCGCCCCAGCGGTCGGCTGACCTTGATCGTTGGCAGAATTTGCACATTAATGATATTAACACGTCCAATTCTACCACGCTCGGTGGTGAAGCTTTCGCGATTGTGGCCCCATGCCCGACGCAAAGGGCATGAGATTGGCGAGATCAGACGAATTGGCTATTATTCTCCACAAGATGGGCTGGATTGCGTCTGGCTTGTGAATTCCGCAGGTGATTATAATTGGACAGCAGATCACGACTGGATTGAACGATATTTCGATATTGTGATGGTCTCGGACGAGACCGATCTTTACGGAATCGATCGCCCCGTCCTTGAAGTTCTTCCCTCAAGTCACCAAGCCGAACAAGCCGGCGCCTCACCTTTGACGGCAAGAATACTATGACGACCATATCCAGTCCGAGCGCCTCAATCACGAATGCGCTGATTCGTTGCACTCGAAAGGATACGGTCGCCTGCTCCGCGTTCGAATTGGTTCGCGACGATATAGGCCTTTGGGTGCTGGAATTGGATTTCGCTGATTCCGAGATTTGGGCGTCTCAGCTCAACACGGTATGCGATCAGATCGAGATTCACCGAGGATTGCTGGCTTCCCTTTGCTCAGACAGCTCCGATTTCACACTGCATTTGGCAGTAGCTGCCGATGAGACACTTCCCCTACGAATTCCCGTCCGAATGTCTCAGCTGGCTGCCGAATGTGGATTGGAGATCGAAATCTACGTCGCGACTCGACAAGCCGAACGACGGCGCAGCCTCTAATTGTTCTTGCATTGGGCATTTGATGGTTAATGATTAACGGGATTTATCGGCAGAAATCGCTGCATATACTAATTTATATACAGTGTTTTATTGAATTATTCGTCTCACCACATACCCCGCGTTGCTCACACCATGAAACCGCATCCCCATCGTCCCCCGCGTCGTGTGAACCGTTCATGGATCGTCGTCGTGCCGCCGTTGGTGCTCGGCGTGGCGGTGCTGCTGTTGATGATGTGGAGCGACCGCGTGGTCCCGCCCTCCCCTCCGGCTTCGGCGCCGGTCGCGGCGGACGTGGCGGCAGCACCGGAAACCACGCGCCCGGCGTTTCCTGAACTGGCCTTCGCGCCGGCGTCCTCGGCGTGGCCGGCGGTGATCGAGACCGATGCGTCGGCGCAGGCGTTGGGGGAATCGATCACGGCCGCATATGCCGCATTGGCGCAAAAAACGTCGTCGTCGTCGCCGTCGCCAATGCCGCCGATTCCGGTTCCGGACGCCGATTCGGTGCGGCGGCGATTGGCGCATCGGAATTTTCCGTTGAGCGACACGCAATGGGCGGCGCTGAGCCGGTTGCGTTGGAAATCGCCCGGCAAATATGTCGAATGGCGGAGTGCGGCCCAAAAACCGGTGGTGATCTATCTGGAAGGGCGGCGGCTGGAAGCCGCAGCGGCCGCCGCTGAACCGGGCCGCACGCTCGCGGAGACGACCGCGCGGCGCTTTCTGCGCCGGAATGCCGATTTGCTGGGCGCCGGTGATGGCGAGACCGCGTGGCATCTGGACCACGAGACGACGGATACGCTCGGTTACACGCAGGTCCGGTTCGACCAGCGGTGGCGGGGGTTGGAAGTGTGGCCGGGCGCCATCATGGTGCAGACCGCGCCGGGAGGCGACGTGACGCTGGTCACGGCGGCCTACGCGCCGGAGCCGGCGCTGGATCCGGCGCCGGCGCTTTCCGCCGACGAGGCGCGTCGGGCGGCCACGGCAGGGCTGGGGCTGCTCGCGCCCTCGGCGATCGGCGAGCCGGAATTGCTCGTGCATGCGCCGTTGGAGGAGGAGGCGCGGCTGGCGTGGCGGGTGCGGGTGGACCAGGGGCTGACCGCCCGTCATGAGGTGTTTGTCGATGCGCGGGACGGCGCGGTCATCGCGCGGCTGCCGCTGGTGGTGACGGCCGCGGCCACGGGCAGCGGGGTAGATCTGAACGGGGTCACCCGCCAGATCAATCTGTGGCATCACACGGACAATCGTTATTACATGATCGACACCTCCAAGCAGATGTTCGATCCGACCTCGCAACCGCCCGACGTGGCCAATTCGCGGGGGGTGATCGCGGTGCTCGACCAGCAGGGCGGCACCCAGCCCAACATCGCGGGATCGGTGCACAACGTGGCCAACGCCGCCACCGGTCCCTGGGATACCGACGCGGTCAGCGCCTCGGCGAACCTGAACAAGGTCTACGATTATTACCTCCAGCGCTTCAACCGCAATTCGGTCAACGGCCAAGGCGGCTCCATGACCGGCATCGTCAATCTCGAGGACGAGAATGCCTATGCGGATTTCCAGACGCAGACGATGATCTTCGGCAATCGCGACAAATACGCGGAAGCGCTCGACGTGGTAGCGCACGAAATGACGCACTCCGTGATCTCGACGACCTCCAAGCTCGTTTACAGCTTCCAGCCGGGGGCGCTCAACGAGTCCTTCGCCGACGTGCTCGGCGAGGGGTGCGAGGCGCACTTCAACAACGGCACGCCCGATTGGCTGATGGGCACTTCGTTGCGCGAACAACTGCGGTCGATGTCCGATCCCAACACGAAGATGGCGTTCGGCACCACTCCGCTTCCCAAGAAGATGAGCCAGTTCATCACCCTGACCGCCGATCAGGACAACGGCGGGGTCCACTTCAACAGCTCGATCACCAACCACGCCTTTTACCAATTGGCCGCCGGCCTGCCCGGCGCCATCGGCCTGGATGAGACGCTGCAGGTTTTCTATCGCGCGGTCACCACCAAGCTGAACGCCAATTCGCAATTCATCGACGCCCGCTTCGGCTGCATCCAGTCCGCGAAGGAGTTGTTCGGTGACGGGTCCACCCAGGCGCAGCGCACCGCGGAAGCCTTCGATGTGGTGGAGATTTTCGACCAGGCGCCGTCGCCAAACCCGACGCCGACCACACCGGTCAACGCGCAGGATTCCACGTTGTTCACCTTCCCGTCCGGCTTCTTCACCTATGTCGGCCGGCGCGAGGCGCGGTTCAACGATGACGCCGCAGGCGTGTTTCTCGGGGACAACGGACAGCCCACACCTGCCATGCCGCAAAAGAAACCCGCGGTGCGTGGCGACGGCACGATCGGCATTTTTGTCATGCCCAATGCCGACGCGGCGCTCATCGATACCGAAACCGGCCAGGAGGCCGCACTGGGACAGCCGGGGCAGATCGAGTCCGCGGCGCTTTCCGCCGATGGGCGCGTGCATGCCTTCGTATTGAGTGGCGGAGGCGGCCAGCCGAGCAACCGCGTGGCCGTTTTCGATCAGGTCACCAATCAAACCCAGACCTACACCATCACCCAGCCGCTCACCGATCAAAGTGGCGGCGCGACCCAGGCGACCGTGCTTTATGTGGATGCGCTCGATATCTCCGCGGACGGACGTTTTATCTACTACGACGCGCTCAACCGCCTGATTT
The DNA here is from genome assembly GCA_964596095.1 of uncultured Enterobacteriaceae bacterium. Classification (GTDB taxonomy): domain Bacteria; phylum Verrucomicrobiota; class Verrucomicrobiia; order Verrucomicrobiales; family V1-33; genus CAJBME01. The sequence continues at coordinate 6,369 of CAZQUC010000130.1, read as the reverse complement.
TCCCCGGAGGCGGTTTTATCGAAACATGGAGCATCTCGTTCATCGACCGCCAGGCCGGGTCGATCCAGAACCTCATCCCGCCCCTGCCCAACTACAGCGTGGGCAATCCGTCCTTCGGCCAGACGCGGGCGGAATTGCTCACCTTCGACGTGCGGGATGAGGCCACCGGCTTCCATTATATTTATGCGAGCAATCTCGCCACCGGCGCGATGGAGCCGGTGGCCGCGCTGCAGTTCACCGGCGGGGGGGTGGCGCCCGGGTGGCCGGGGTATACCGGCGATGACACGGGGGTGGTCTATACCAATTATTTCTTCGATTTCTTCTACGGTTGGGTGACGTATCTGGAAGTCCAGCCGCTGCAGGCCGATGGGGTCACGCTCCGCGGGCAGTCGTCCATCTGGCTCTCCGGCTCCAGCCCCACCCTCGGGTCGGTTTATCGCCGGGGCGAGTGGCAGCGGCCGCCCGAGATCACGGTCACCGCGGCGGATGCCACCGCCTCCGAAGCCGGCCCCGATCACGGCGCCTTCCTCATCAGCCGCAGCGGTCCGACCACGACGGCCTTGGCGTTTTCCTTCGTCCTCACCGGCACCGCCACCAATGGCGCGGATTATCAGACGCTGCCGCTGACCGCCACCATCGCCGCCGGGCAAAGCGGGGCGACCTTGCCGATCACCATCATCGACGACACGCTCGTCGAAGGGGAGGAAACGGTCGTGCTCAGCCTCAGCGAGGGAATGGGCTATACCCTCGGCGCGGCCCGGTCGGCCACCGTCACGATCGCCGACAATGACACCGCGGGCGGGCTCACCTTCGCCACCTGGGCCGCCGAGCACCAACTCGGGGCGACCGACTACGCCGGCGACCCCGATGGAGACGGATTTTCCAATCTCGTGGAATACGCGCTCGGCACCCCGCCGCGGGGGCCGAATCCTCCCGGCACGTTGCGTTTCTTTGTCGAGGGAGGCCAGGGTGTGCTGGAGTTGACCCGCACCCACAAGCCCGACGACGTGAGTCTCGAAGTGGAGGTCACCGACGATTTGCGAACCGGCGCTTGGGTGTCCGGCGCGGCCCACACCACCACGGTGATGGACTCGGCCACCACCCTCCGCGTGCGGGACAACGCGCCCGCCGGCACCAAGCCGGCGCGGTTCCTGCGGCTGAAAGTCACCAAGCTCTGAAGCCCCTTGCGGACGAGCTATTCCTCCCGTGCCACTTCGATTCTCCAAAATCCCGGTGCGGGAAGCGGCACTTCCGCCGTGGTGGTGGTTCCGTCGGATGCGGGCCAAAGACGCGGCTGATTGGTTTCGTCGGTGAGCGGCGTCCACGTTTGCAGGTCGGAGGAAACGGCGAGGCGGTAGCGATGGCCGGGGAGGCTGCTCCAGGTGAGCCGCGCGGTGGCGCCGGTGGGCTCGAACGCCACGAGGGCCAGCACGGAGGCCGCGTCACGAGCGTCGGTGCCGGCGAGGTATTCGGAGAGATTGCTCTGGCCGTCGCCGTCCGGATCGCCCTCCGCGCCATCGACGCCCGTGGCGGAGTGGGGATCGAGGCCATGGGCGGTTTCCCATTCGTCGGGCAAGCCATCGCCGTCGCTGTCGGTCGCGGGGGGCGTGCCGATGTCGAAGGCATCCAGCACGCCGAGGAAAGAGCCGTCGGCATGGAAGGCGTGGGTCTCCAGCCGCAAGTGGCGGCCGCGCGCGGTGGCGAGGACGTATTCGTTGAAAAGCCCGCCGACGATGGGACGCGGCGCGCCCAGCACGCCGCGGGAGGATTCCCGCGCCCAGGCCCCGGCCACGTCCTGCGCGCCGCCGACCGTCATGTGCGGCCAGTCGCGCACGATCGGCTCGGTATGATCCAGCCAACTGCCGCCGCCGGTGATGAGGTAATGCACGCCGTTGCGAAAGCCGCGCTCGTATTCGTGGGTGTGGCCGCTGACGACCAGATCGACATGATGCGCCTCCAGCAGCGGGACCAGCGTGGCGCGCAAGGTGGCGTCGCCGTCGATCCAGCGTTCGCAGTAAGGCGGCACGTGATTGACCACGATGCGGAAGCGCGCCGCTTGCGCCGCGGGCGAAGCCAGCCGCGCCGCCAGCCAGCCGTTGGTGATTTCCTCCTGGTAGAAGTAATCGAGGCACACGAAGTAAATCCCCGCCCAGAGGAAATCGAACGAGCCGTGGCCGGAGGAAAACCCTTCGCGCGCGCCGCTGGGCATGTCGGAGGCGCGGCGCAACGGCGCGTTGGGGCTGCCGCTGTCGTGGTTGCCCCAGGCATTGAACCACGGGACTTTCGTGCCGAGATGCCGCGCCACCCGGTCGAGGTAATAATCCCGCGTGTCCTGGTAGCTGCCGCCGCTTTCCGCGAGATCCCCCGCCGTGACTCCGAAGTCCACGCCGGACGCGACCATGTGCTTCATCATCGACACCGTGGGTTCGAGGGGGTCGGCGCTCCACGCGCCGTGGTTGGTGCCCTGGCTGTCCGCCCACAGCGAAAACGAGACGTCTTCCCATGCCTCCGGCGCGGTGCGGAAGGTCGCGTCGTCGGTGACTGGTTCGCCATCCGCGGTGGCGAGTTGGTAATGATACGTGGTCGCAGGCGCGAGGCCGGCCACGCGCGCGCGGTAAAACCTCGCGCCGCCACTGTGGCTTTCGGAGGTGAACGCCATTTCGCCGCCGTAAGCCGTGGTCGGCCCATAGCGCAACACGAGCGGCGCCTCCTCCTTGATCTCCGCCATCACCACCATGCCGGTCGGGCTGGCGTTTTGCAGGTAAGGGGGCGTCACCACGGTGAGGCGGATCGGCCCCGTGACCGCGACCGTTTGCACGTCGCTCCATTCCGACACCGCGAACCCGGCGTCGCGCGCGCGGGCTTTGAGCGTGTAGGCGCCGGGCGCGTTCCAGGCATGGCCAAGGGAAACGGGCGTGCCGGAAGGCGTCGCCTCGCTCCACGCAGAGAACGTGCCATCGCCCCAATCGACCTGCACGTGGACCGCGGCGTTTTCCGGATCGGTGGCGGTGAAGGTGTAGCTCGTGTCCATGCCGGTGGTGGTGTTGGCCGGCCCGGCCAGGGCGGAGGTCAGGACCGGTGGTTGGTTGTCGTGATCGTAGGCCACTGGCGTGCCCGCGATCCCGAGCGCGGCGATGGCCGCAGCCTCCAGCGGCGTGGAATAAATGGCGACGAGCCCCAGCGTGAGCGGTTGGTTTTCGTTGTCCTCGTCCGCGAAAAACAACACGCCCGCGGGGTCAAGCGCGAACTCGCCATCCGCCGCCGGCGCGTTGTGCGTGTGGAAAAGCTCGCCATCGAGATACGTCTCGTATCGACCCGCCTCCAGATCGACCGCGATGACCAGCCGATGCCAACGGTTGGCGGTCATCGCGCCGGAGGAATAGGTGATCGCCGTGCGGCCGAGCGTGGCATTGGAAATCTGCACGAAATACTGCGCGTCCGAGGTATTGGCCAAATTGGTCTGGTAAAACGCGCGCCAGCCGTTGCCGGCGGGGCGTTTCACGTCGAAGACCAGCGTGTATTGATTCACCCGCGCCGCGCCCGGCGCGCCGTTGGCGCCGATGTGATGCGAGGCCCGCAAGTGGTGCGGCGGCCCCGCCGTGGTCGTGATGACGCCTTGCAACGTCACCGGTGTCGAGCGTCCGTCGGCCGCGCTCGCCGCGTAAGCCGGCGCCGTGCCGACGATGACCAGATCGTCGCCGAAGGTCGCCCGGCCCGGATTCTCCGGATCGTCGAACTCCCACAATCCGGCCAGCGCGCCCGCGGCAGGCGCGCCACCCATCACCACCGTCAGGACCAGAGCGGCCCACCCAATCAGGAACTTCGGCACAGCAGGCATCCCTTCCATGTTGGCCCGCCACTCTCTGGAACCCAGGGCGCAAAAATCGCGCGCTCCGGGGCAAAAAAGAAGTCAGCCTTCCGTTTTCAATGCGGGCTCGTGCCGTGACGCGGGGCGGCGTCCGCACAGGAGGCCGTATTTCGGGGAGAACAAATACGCGAGCGCGAAGAGGGCGCCGAAGACCAGCGCGATGGTGCTGCCGGCGGGCCAGCTCCATTCGTAGGAGAGGATGAGCGCGCCGCAGGAGCCGAGCGCGCCCAACGCGCCGCCGCCCCAAAAGAGCACCGGCGCGCGGTCGGAGAGCATATACACGATGGCCGCGGGCGTGACGAGCAGGCCGACGCTGAGGATGCAGCCGACGGCTTGCAGCGAGGAGACGAGCACGAGGATGACGATGCCGAGCAGCACGTAGTTCAAGGTCCGCACCGGCAGGCCGAGGCTGGCGGCGACGTGGGGCTCGAAGAGCAGGATGAGGATGGGACGCTGCAAGGCGGTGAGGGTGATGATGGCCACGGCGCTGAGGCCGAAGGCGATCCACAGGTCCGCATCCGACATGCCCATGAGGCCGCCGAAGAGCCATTCGTCGAGTTTTTGGCGGATGCCGAGCCGTGAGACGAGCACCAGCCCGCCGCCGAAGCCCGCGGTGTAAAGGATGGCCAGCGCGGTGTCCTGATCGATCCGCGACGTGCGCGCGACGAAGAGCGAGCCCAGGCCGATGAAGAGCGCCGCCAGCACCGCGCCGAGCAGCACGCTCCACGGCAGCAGGCCGAACAAGGCCACCGCCAGCGCGATGCCCGGCAGCAACCCGTGCGAGAGCGTGCCGACTTTGAGCGCGCTTTTTTTGAGGACGACGAACCCGCTGACGTAGCCGTTGGCGAAGCCGATGAGCAGGCACGCCAGTAGCGCGCGCTTGGTGATTTCGAGATCGAAGGCTTGGAGAAAGGCGCTCATGGGCGAAAGGCGGAGGTTGGGCGGACGGTCTTCTCCGGCGGGGGATAGGCGCGGGCGATGGCCTCGGGCGTGAAGGTCTCGGCGATGAGACCGAAGGCGATGGTCCGCCGGCGCAGGAGCAGGACTTCGTCGAAAATTTCCGGCACGGAATCGAGATCGTGATGGCTGGCGATGATGAGCCGGCCTTCCGCCGCGAGATCGCGCAGCAGGCCGCGCAGCGTTTCCTCCGCCGGGCGGTCCAGGCCGGTGAAGGGCTCGTCGAGCAAGAGCACGTGCGATTCCTGGGCGAGGGCGCGCGCGAGGAAGGTCCGCTGCTGCTGGCCGCCGCTCAAGGCGCTGATCTGGCGATCGGCGAGGTCTTCGAGCTTCATCGCCGCCAGGGCGCGGCGCACGATCTCGTCATCGTGGCGACGGAAGGGACGCCACCAGCCGAGATTCGGGTAGCGTCCCATCTCCACCAATCCGCGCACGGTGATGGGAAATTGCCAATCGACCTCGCCGCGCTGCGGGAGGTAAGCCAGTTCGCGATGCGCCTTGGTGAGCGGCGCGCCGCGCCATAGCACCCGGCCGGCCTGCGCGCGCAGGATGCCGGCGAGGGTCTTGAGCAGCGTGCTCTTGCCCGCGCCATTCGGCCCCACCAAGGCGAGGCAGCGCCCGCATTCGGTGGCGAAACTCACGTCTTCGAGCGCCAGCACTTCGCGGTAGCCGACGGTCAGGCCTTCCACTTCCAGCCGGTGTTGCGAGTGGCACGTATTTCCGCCGCCCCAGCACACGTGGTCGGGCGTGGCGGCGGCGGGCGGCGGAGCCGGCGCGGGCTCGTGGGCGTGGCCACACCCGCAAGGGGCGGCGACCGGCGGGGTGGAACGGGGGATCACACTCATGGCCAGATCAAAGGGATGATTTCCGCCAGCTCGCCGGTGTCTGTCCAGCGCGTGTCGGCACGGGTGTCGAGACCATCCGGCTCGATTTCCACGCCGACGGCGGTTTGCGGCGTGCCTTCCGGCCATTGGACTTCGAGCAACAGCTCCACGCCTTCCGGCGGCACGGCGAGCGTCACGTCTTCTTCCCGGACCAATTCCGGTTCGGGGCCGGCGGAGGTCTCCACCAACACCTGCTCACCGCAGGAAACTTTCACCGACTGCGGGGCATGGGCGAAACGCAGTCGCACCCGCGCTGGCACGGTCGAAGCCGTGGTGGCGGTGGCTTCCACAGGCATCGGCACGGCCGATTCGGCCCGGGTGAGCCGCGCCAACGGCACCGCCGCCAGCCCGAGGCCGGCGCACACCAGTGCCAACAAAATGAGCGGTGAAGGACGCATGAGCGACCGCTCATCATCCCTGAGAACCGGCGGGCGGTCAATCGTTACATGCAAGGAAATTGCATGTCGGGTGAGGAGGGAGAACGGCCGTAACACGGCTCAATCCAATTCCAGCAGGGCTTTGGCTTTTTCCCAAGACACGAGCGGCCGATCACCATTGTCAGCGATGGCTTGCTCAAGATCACGGTTATCCTCCAAGTCCTCGACGCGTTCGACCAACCGCTTCACGGTGCGGGTCAGCGTTTCGAGGCGTTCCATGACG
>CAZQUC010000129.1:0-10517 GCA_964596095.1 uncultured Enterobacteriaceae bacterium | reverse complement strand
TCCTTTTCGGCATTCTGGTCGGGCCGGTGAATCTCTTCGTCCTCGCGCCGTCCGGCAAACGGCATCGTCTGTTCTTCACCACGCCGGTCATCTCCGTGGCGGCGAGCGTGATCGTGATCGGGCTGATCTTTTTCCAAGACGGCACCGGCGGGCAGGGGCGGCGTTTCGCGGCGATCTTCCTCGCGCCCGGCGAGGCTGCGGCCTATGTGACGCAGGAGCAGATCAGCCGCACCGGCGTGCTGTTTTCCTCCGGCTTCACCCTGCCGCAACCGGCTCAATACGAGGCGCTGCGGCTGAAGGACTCCCAGTGGGTCAAGCTGGGCTCGGCGGGTGGCCGCGGACTGGAGTCGCGTCAGGAAGGTCTGACCGTCAGCGGCAATTGGTTCCAGAGCCGCGCTGTGCAGGGGCAGTTCCTGCGCGCGCGGGTGCCGACCCGCGGCCGCATCGAATGGCTGCCCGCCGCGACGCCGGAGGGCGCGCCGTCGATCATTTCGAGCCTGGATTTCGCGCTGGAAACCTTCGCCTGCCTGGATGCCCAAGGGCGCGAATGGCTGTCGCCGGGGCTCGTCGCCCAAGGCCGCCAGATCACGCTCATTCCCCGCAGCGGTGCGGTGCGGGAAACCGCCACCGCCGCGTTAGCCGCCGCGTCGCCCACCTTGGGCGAGCAGATCACCCGCGCCGCGGCCGCGCAGGGCGTCTTCTTCGCCACTGCGAGCGCCGCACCGGGCTACACGCTCGATACCCTCAAATCCATTGACTGGCGCGACGACCAGATTGTCGTCTTCGGTCCGCTCCCCGTCCCGCGCTGATGCACTTTCCCATGCCATGATCGACCGCACGCAACCCGCCATCCATGTGGAAAACCTGACGCGCCACTTCGGCACGCTCCAGGCCGTCAACGGCGTTTCCTTCAGCATCCCGCACGGCCAGGTGGTCGGCTTCGTCGGCGCCAATGGCGCGGGCAAGACCACCACCATGCGCATCCTCGCCACGCTCGATTACCCGAGCAGCGGCGCGGCGTATCTCGGCGGGTTCAATGTGGTGCATCATCCCGAGCAGGTGCGGCGCTTGCTGGGCTGGATGCCGGACAGCTTCGGCACCTACGAGCACATGACGGTGCTGGAATACAACGACTTTTATGCTCGCGCGCTCGGCTACCGGGGCGAGGAGCGGCACCAGCGCATCCGCGAGGTGATGGACTTCACCGACCTCACGCCGCTGGCGGGCCGCCTCATCAACAAGCTCTCCAAAGGCCAGACCCAGCGCGTCTGCCTCGGCCGCGCGCTGTTGCACGATCCGCAGATTCTCATCATGGATGAACCCGCCGCCGGGCTCGACCCGCGGGCGCGCATCGAATTGAAGAACCTCATCCGCATCCTCGCGGAGGAGGGGAAAACCATTCTCATCTCCTCGCACATCCTCACCGAACTGGGCGAAATGTGCGACAGCCTGCTCTTCATCGACAACGGCCGCATCGTCCACCATGGCGATGCCGACACCCTGCGGCGCGGCGGCTCCGCCGAGACGTTGGTGACGGTGCAGATCGCGGGCGATCCCGCCCGGCTCGCGCAATGGAGCCTGACCGCGCCGCACGTCACGCTGGTCGATGAGACGAAACAGGGCGCGCGCCTGCGTATCGATTCCACCGAGCCGGAAGTTATTGCCGGCGTGTTGCGCCGCCTGGTGATCGACGGGCTGCCGGTGACCGATTTCCACCGCGAGGAGCGCAAGCTCGAAGACGCCTTCATCGACATCCTCGCGCGGCTGGATCGCGGGGAAACGCCGGTCACCACCCCCGGCGCGCCGCCGCCGCTGCCATCGCCGGCACCGCTGCCCGCGCGGGACGCGAGCGGTGGCTTGGAGATCCCCGTGGTGGACGAGCGTCCGCGTTTCCTGAGCGATACGACGAACCCTTGAGCCGGCGGATTTTCCACGCGCTCTCCCTTTTTGCCATCGACCAACCCGATCCCATCCACCGACCATGAATCCGCCGCCGCTTCCCGCCAAACCCGTGCTGCCGCCGTTGGCCGATTTCGGCGACTGGCTCTCGCCGATGATCGTGAAGGAACTGCGCCAGGGGTTGCGGACGTGGGTTTTTGTTGGGGCCTTCATCGTTCTCCAGGCGGTGCTGGTCATGCTGTTGCTCATTTCCTCGAGTTCGGGCAATGAGGCTTCTTCGACCATCCTATTCTGGAGCTTGGTGGCGTTCATCCTCGTCTTCATCATGCCGCTGCGCGGGTTCAACGCCCTGGCCGGGGAAATGAAGGCGCAGACGCTGGATATCCTGGCCTTGACGCGGCTGAGCGGCTTCCGCATCGCGCTTGGCAAGTGGGCCGCGCTGGTCTCGCAAAGCGCGCTCATCGCCATTTCGGTGCTGCCCTTCGTGGCGCTGCGTTACTTCGGCGGGGGCGTCGATCTCATCGCCGAGTTGCGCTGCCTGCTGCTGCTCGGCTTGCTCTCCGCGGGCGTCACCGGCATCGCGGTCGCGTTTTCCGCGCTGCCATCGATCATCGTGCGCACGCTGCTCCTGCTGGGGGTCTGGTGGATGAGCCTTTTCGCCTGCATTGGATTGATCGCGCTGACGATGGAAGACACCGGCCGGCGGTTCTTCGGTTTCGGCCCGATGAATGACATGCCCTGGTGGGCGATCTTCGCCGTGGTGCTGCCGCTGTGGGCGTTCGTGTGTTATTTCCTGATCGATCTCGGCGCGTCGGTCATCGCGCCGCTGGCCGCGAACCATGCCACGCGCAAACGACTCATTTCGCTCGGCATGTTCCTGATCGCGCTCGGCTTCGTTTTGTTGTGGCCCGACGACGACGGGCGGCGCGGCGCCTTTTTCTGCCTGACATTGATCTGGCTGCTGGCCTCGTTCGACTGCCTGACCGAAGCACCGACCATGGCCCCCTCGGTCTATGTGCCGTTCGTGAGGCGGGGCGCGATGGGAAAAGTCGCAGCTTCTCTCTACACGCCCGGCTGGGCTACCGGGCTGCTTTTTTTCCTCTTCATCAGTGCGGCATGGGCGCTGGGGTGCGCTTCCTACGACTTCGATTCTCGTATTCGGTATCCGGATTGGCTTTATCTCATCAACGCGGTGGCCTGCCCGCTGGCGCCGCTCTTCCTGGCGCGGCTCTTCGCCCGCCATTCGTGGCGGCCGCTCGGCCCCTATGTGGTGTGCGCTCTCTGTCTGTTTATTTTCAGCATGTTGGTGCTGTTCATGGAGCAGGTTTCCAGTGAGCGCGACGTCGCTTACGTCGGGGTGATTTCGCCTCCCTCCGCGTTCATTCTCGCTTCCAACGCGGATGGCGACCGCGAGTTCAATATTCTCGCCATCGGTGCGGGAGTCGGCCTTGTGATGCTGGTGCTCCTTCTCCTTGAGGCCCGGCGCGTGCTCCGGGACATGCGGGCGGCGATGACCGAAGCGGAGACCATCGTGGCGCTGCAGAAGGCCGATCTCACCAAGGCGTCAGAGGCTGGCGCGGACTAAGGGGAAGGGGAGGATGACGCCATGCGGCGTCCGGTGCCGTCGTGAGGGGGCCTCCGCCCGGCGGGAGATCTCTCCGAAAGGAAGTCGTGTTTTTTTGTAGGCGTGGCCGGAAATTTGCTTAAAATGCGCCTACATGAAACTAAAAACTCTTTTCCCACTGCTGGTGGCGCCCGCACTGTTGGCGCTGCCCTCCCACGCCAATTTGTTCATCGCGGACTTCGAGACCGACACCTCGGGATCATGGGTCACCAATAACGGCCCGAGCGATAGTGCGGTGGATGCCTTCTTCGATTACAGCACGGTGGGCATTCCCGCTGCGCCGGGTGGCGCGGGCACCCGCGGATTGAAGATCCAGGCCAACCTGACCGGCGGTGAATTCAGCGGGGTCAGCGTGTCACCCGACGGGTTGACTTTGCCGGGCGAGTATGTGCTTATCTTCGACTGGTGGTCGAATTATAATGGGCCGGTCAACGGCGGCGGCAATGGCACGACGCAATTGTCCACGTTTGGCGTCGGCACCTCGGGCACTTTGGCTCAGTGGCCGGCAGCCGCAGTGCAGGACAGCGTGTGGTTTGGAGCGACCGGGGATGGCGGTTCGGCTTCAGATTGGCGGGCGTATTCCTCTGCTGCGCCCACTTCATATACGGCCGGCAATGCCGTCTATGCCGCGCCTTCCCTCCAAAACACCGATCCCTATTATGCCGGCTTCGGGGGCGCGGCGGCTCCGGCGGCGCAACTGGCGCTCTATCCACAGCAGACCGGTGCGACCGCTGTCGGCACGCCCGCTTTCGAGTGGCATACCGTGGAAATCAGCAAGACCGGTGGGGCAGTCACTTGGACCGTGGACGGGTTGCTCATCGCGACCGTCGATGCCTCCACCGTGACGTTCGGCGGGAGCAACATTTTCTTCGGTCATTCGGATACGAACGCCCTTTCCTCGACCGATCCCAATGCCGGCGCGCTCCTCTTCACCCTCATCGACAACGTGCGGGTGATTCCGGAGCCGGGCAGCGCGTTGCTGCTCGCCGTGGCGGCGGTGGTGAGCGGATTCCGGCGGCGGCGTGGGGTATGATCCCGCGCGCGATGTCAAATCCGGGCAAATAAAAGTCAATTTCGGGCGGGCGCGGCCGCGGCCGCCACGCTATGATGGCGAATGCGCCCGCTGCTGTCTTTGTTCCGCCGCTTCCTCGTTTCCATCGCCGCCCCGCGCCGGGCGGCGATTTCTTTATGGCTGACCGTGCTGGCTGGCGGTCCGTTATCCGCTCATTTGGTGTGGATCGAGGAATTGCCGGACCACACGCTGGGGGTGCGGTTCGGGGAATTCGGCGAGCATTTCGAAACCTCGCCGGGATATTTGGACGCGCTGACCGAGCCCGCGGCATGGACGCCCGGACCGGCCGGCAAACCCGTGGCGCTGACCGTGACCAAAACCAAGGACGCGTTCAGCTTGGCTCGGGAAAAGGAAACCAAGGAATCCCAAGAGGCGGCCGCAGCGTTGAAAAAAGTCACCGACGAGCCGGTGGCGGAAGCGGAAGCGGCGGCTCCCGCCACGGGAGAGGAGCCGCCGCTCCCTCCAGTTGCGCAGATCGAAACCGGATTTCCCGTGATGAAACGCGCGCGGGGCGAGGGACCGGCGGTGGCCCGCAAGCCGATATTCTATGCGCGCTGGCAGCGGCCGGGCTCGACGGCGGGCGTGCCGGCGACCACCCTGGACCTGGTGCCCACCGGCACGGCCGATGAAGTCCGGGTGGTCTTCCGCGGGCAGCCGCTGCCCCAAGCCAAGCTGCGGTTGCATTTTCCGGAGGGCCGCTCGGTGGCGCTGGAGGCCGACGATCACGGTCTCGTGAAAATCACGACCGACGGGCCGGGCGTTTACCTCCTCGCGCTCTCCGGGCACAGCGAGCCACAAGCGGGTTTTTCGGCGGGCGAAGCGTATGACGTGCTTAGCCACAACGCCTCGCTGACTTGGCGCAAAGAATAGACGGCCGCGTTTCATCGGCCGCGCGCCGGCCTCCGTTCCGGAAATAAAAGCCTGATGCGGGGGACCGGAGTGGTCCCGGAGCCGGCTCGCTCCCGCCGGGGCCGGAGTTTGGCATTTTTCCGGTCAAACGATCAGCGCGCATTTCGCAAAAAGTATTGGATTTCAGAAAAACCATGCAAAGGATACGGCCTCTTATTTCATTCCACCGATCACATGCCTGACGCCATCTCATCGCCGCCGCCGGCCCCCACCGAACCTGAGGTCCGTTCCCCTCTGAACTTGACCGCCGCTTTCTTCGTCCTCCGTTTGTGGATGGGCATGAGGCTGGTGTTGACCGGCGCCGAGAAATTCGGCTGGCTCCGGAAAGACGCTCCCGGTTTTCTGGAAGGGCTGAAGGGAGAATACTGGTTCGGGAAAAGCGGGCTGGGGGCGATCATCAAAGGGAAAGGAGGCCTTTCCGAAGAAGACCTGGAAGCCTTCAAGCCCTTCGGCGACGGCGCCATGGGCAATATCGCCAGCGTGATGACCGAAAACTCCAAGCTGCCGGAATGGAGCGTCAAGGCGTTCCTCATCCCGCTGCCTTATCTGATGTTCTTCCTCGGCGTCTTCATCCTGCTCGGATTTTTGAACCGCCTTTCCTGGTGGTTGGCGGCCTTGGTGTGGTTCAGCCTCGCTTTCGGCCAGATGTTGCTGCCCGATGAGCAAACCATCGGCTACTTGACGCTTTACATGTTGACCTGCGTGCTGGCCCTGATCCTCGTCAATCACAACCGCCTCCGCATCACCAAATGGTAGTGTTGTCCCCGGCGACACGTCCTCACCGCAGACAAACGATGAACGACTCGAACGACACTCCGTTTTCCCCGTCCCCGGCGGCGGGCGAAAAATTCGCCCCTTCCGCGCTGCCGCTGACCCGCCGGAAATTCCTGCGCGCGGCCAGCGTTGGCACCGCTGCCGTGACCTTCGGCCCCAAAAGCGCGTGGGCGCAGAAACCGTCCGATCAACTCAACCTCGCCTTGGTGGGTTTGGGTGCGCAAGGCAGCGCGCTGACCTCGGCCATCCATCCGACGGTGGCCCAGGGCCGTGTGCGCTTTGCGGCTTTTTCCGACATCAACCAACAGGCCTTGACCGACAAGGCCAACAGCTTCGAGAAGCTGGCTCCGGAAAATGGCGCCATCAACCGCTACACCCGCATCGAGGAGTTGTTGGAGAAAGAAACCTCGCTGGATGGCGTCTTGATCGCCGTGCCGGATCTCTACCACGAGCCCTACACCTCGCTGGTCTTGCGCGCGGGCACGCACGCCTATTGCGAGAAGATGATGTCCAACAGCATCGAGGCCGCCCGCAAGATGGTCGAAGCGCAGAAGGAAACCGGCAAACTCTGCCAGATCGGCCACCAGCGCCGCAGCAACCCGCGGTATCTCCGGCTCAAGGCCGAGATCGTGGGCGCGGCCGATGGCACGGCGGCCAATCCCACCGGGAAGAGCCTGCTCGGCCAGATCACCGGCGCCTATGCCCAATGGAACCGCGCGGTGACGCCGCCGATGCGCCTCAGCCGGCGGTATCAATTGCCCCCGGAAGTGCTGGCCGAATACGGCTACGAGAGCAACGATCACCTCGCCAATTGGCGCTGGTATCGCAAATACGGCGGCGGCCCGATCTCCGATCTCGGCGCGCACCAGATCGATTTGTTCAACTGGCTCCTCGGCACCACCCCGGTCGCCATCACTGCCACCGGCGGACGCGATTACTACGACGGCGAGTCGTTCATGCCCGACGGCACGACCCAGCGCGCGGCCTTTGAGTTCGAGGACAATGTCAACATCACCTACGAATATCAGGTCAACGGCAAGGTCGTGCGCTGTCTTTACACGGTGCTGACCACCACCAGCACGCAGGGCGTATTCGAGAAGTTTTTCGGCGACCAAGGTTCGGTGGTGATTTCCGAAGACCTCAAGAACAACCAGGTCTATCGCGAAACCGCGGCACAATGGGATGGCGACTCGTTGATCGAGGCCGGCATCCTGGCCGGCATCCCCGGCGCGGTGCATCACAAGTTCTGGGAATCCCCCAAGCCTTGGTGGCAGACCGACAAATGGCTGACCAAGGTCGGCGTCAAGGCCGGGGCCGTCGATGCCCGCGAGTCCAAGCCCACCGGCGCTTACGAATTGCCGGAGGTTCTCAACAGCAAGCCGCACGCGCCGCATTTGGTGAATTTCATCGATTGCGTGCAGAACGGCAAAAGCCAGACCGACCTCAACTGCCCCGTTGCCGAGGCCTTCAAGTGCGCCGTCATCGTGCTCAAGAGCCATCAAGCCATCGAAGAGCGCCGCACCATCACCTTCGACCCCGCCGAGTTCACCGTCTGACGGGGAAGATCTCAAATCTGAAATTTCAAATTCCCAAACAAGCCCCCGCCGGACCATCGCCCCTTCACTAACCATGATTCGTTTTATGTTCACATCGACCACCTCACGCCGCCTGGGCTTCGCTCTGGCTTCCACCGTCCTCCTCGGCGCCTTGGCGACCCTGCCGGCCGACGAAGCCAAGGAAGAGATCAAGATCGAATTCCCGCCGGAGCAGTTCGCCGGCACGCCTGTGCCCGCCGGCGGCATCAAGAACTTGGAAAAACCCGGCAAGCCGATCAAGACCATTGCCGTCGCCAAAGGCTCCGCCGTCATCTCCGTGGACAAAGCCGTGACTTCCAGCGAAACCGCTCCCTCCATCGGCGACCTGACTTTGGTGACCGACGGCGACAAGGACGGCGCGGACGGCTCCTACGTCGAACTCGGCCCCGGCCAGCAATGGGTGACCATCGACCTCGGCGAGGAATACAACCTCTCGGCCATCGTCCTGTGGCACTACCACAAACAGGCCCGCGTTTACAAGGACGTGCTTGTCGAGGCCGGCAGCGACGCCGAAATCACCGACGGCACCATCCTCTTCAACAACGACGACGATGACAGCCTCGGCAAAGGCAAAGGCAAGGATCCCGCCTACGTCGAAACCAACCACGGCCGCATCATCGACGGCAAAGGCGCCAAGGCCCGCTATCTCCGCCTCTGGTCCAACGGCAGCAATGTCGATGACCTGAACCACTACGTGGAAGTCGAAATCTGGGGCCTGCCCGCCAAGTAATCACGGATTTGCCCCCGTGTTGTTTCTCCAACCGGCCGGCGAGTGACGCCGGCCGGTTTTTTTGCGCCCCGTCATGAAAAGTCGTGCCATGAGGGCGTTTGACAGAACAGTCGAAAATGGTTAGGTTCCTCGGATTATTTTGAGGGGCGCAACAACACGCTGATGGCGGCCGACCACCCATCCTGATGAGCCAAGACACTTATATTTTCGCCTGTCCTGCCTGCGGATCCCAATTGAGCGTGCCCAAAACGCTCTCCGGAATCCGCGGCCCCTGCCCGCAATGCCGTCAGGAAATCACGGCCCCGCCGCCCCCTCCGGAGGTCGTGCCGTCCTCTCCGTTTGCGCCGCCCACGTCCGTCGCGCCGCCCACGTCCGTCGCGCCGCCCACGTCCGTCGCGCCGCCCACGTCCGTCGCGCCGCCGGTGGCCGCACCGACGCCATCGACTCCGGCTCCCTTGCCCGCCGTTCCTCCGCCGGTGGTTCCCCCTGCGGCGATTCCTACGGCTCCGGTTGCGCCCCTTCCGACCCTGCCTCCTCTTCCACCGCCTCCCGGGGTGGCAACGCAACCATTGCCGGTGGTGCCGCCACCCGCTTCACTCTTGCCTGAACATCCGCCGGCGGCCATACCATCCATAGCGCCGCCTGTTGCAACACAACCTCTGGCGGCGGCTCCGCTGGCCGAAATCGAACGACCGTTGCTGGAGGAGCGGCCGCAGGCCGACATGCCAGCGGAACTTTCCCGGCCGGTGGAGGAAACCCCCGAGAGTTTTTCTTCCCGTCGATTCGAGCAGCCCGAAGTGCGCCCGCGGCGGAGCGCTGCGCCCGAAGGGGGCAATCTGTTGGGGTTTCTTTCCAAAGTCCTGGGCGTGGTGCTGCTGCTGGTGATGGCAGCGGTGTTGGTATGGCTGGGGTTGACCAAATTGCCGGGTCGCACCATGCGCGAGTGGGAAGCCAAGGCGGCGGAACTCGTCAACCCATTAACCCGCAAGTTCGGCGTCGAACCGTTCCGGAGGGATGCCGTGGAAGCCGCCGAACCCAAGCCTGCTCCACCATCGCCTTCCGGAGAGACCGGCGCGCCGTTGACCGTGCGGCCCGCATTGCCCGTTCCTTCCGAGCCGGAACTGGAACCTGCCCCATCCCTGGCCCCCGAGCCGCTCTCTGCGGAAGAATCATCCCCGGTCGAGCCGCCGTCGGCCGCCTTGGCCGAAGTGACGCCTCCGACCCCGGCTTCCTCCACGCCGCCTTCGCTGCTCCCCGACCTGGCTGAAAACGAGGCGGAAGCCGCCGCGGAAGAGACCGGCGCCACGGCCTCGCCGGCCGCTCAGGAAGCCGCCTTGGTCGAGCCGCTCAAAGCACTGGATGGTTTCCTGCAAGCCCGGAATTGGACGGAGCGCCAGCGCTATTCCCTGGATGGGGATCGCCTTCGCACGGTGATGCGCCAATATTACCGGACCAAAGACGGGCCGGAAAGACACACCTCGGCGCTCTTCCGCGCCAGTTCCACTTTGCCGGACAGCGAGTTGGAGGTCCATGTGTTCCATGTGACCTTTCCCGATTTGCCGGAAGGGTTTCCCATCTCCGTCGTGCAGACGGCGAACGGCTGGAAGGTCGATTGGGAGGCGTTTGTCGAATTCCGCGATTCCCGCCTGAAAAAATTCCTCACCAATTTCCAGGATGCGCCCGGCACCTTCCGCGTCCGGCTCGAACGCTGGCATTACTTCGACAACGACGTGCCCGATCTCGACAACAAATATTGCTTCCGCGTGGCCGCGCCCATCGACGGGCACGAGGGGTATGTGTTTCTCGACAAAAACGACTCCATCGCCGGCCCGAAAGTCCAGCCCTACCTCGAATGGGAGCAGAGCCACTACATCACAGTCAAGTTGAAATGGGTGAAGGGATTGAAGAACCATA
>CAZQUC010000128.1:5525-10629 GCA_964596095.1 uncultured Enterobacteriaceae bacterium | reverse complement strand
GTGGTGCTGAAAACCACCTGGGTGACCACGCTGCCGCTGCCGGTGAGCACGGAACTGCTCGGGATCCATTCCCCGGAAAGGAGGGATGATTCTTCGATCAAATAACTCTGGCCGATGCCGGTCGGAAAACGGAGGGCATACAAGCCCGAGTTGAGGGGAATGAAGTCATGCACCTCTAATTGCCGGATGGTGCAAAGCGAGGTGCTGACGGCGGCAGGGCCGGCGGCGGAAGTGAAATCGAGGTAAAACTCTTCGTCCGATTCCCCGCCGCCGGGCTGTGATCCCATGATGCCCACGGCGATCCATTTGGACGTTTCGCCGGGCGCGAAGGTCAGGGTGGCGGGGCCGAGCGGAATGAAATCGCTGCCGGCCTGGGCCGTTCCCTCGCGGGTGGTGACGTTCCAGCTCAGCGGGAAGGCCGAGGGCGCGGGCAAGGTGGCGGCAACCCACAGCCGGAAGGGAGCCGTTTCGCCGGGCGTGGCGGGCTCCGCTTCGGTGACGTTGCCCGGTCGCACGGACAGCGAGGGCTGGGCATCATCGTTCAAGATGGTGCCGGTGAAGGTGGCGGGACCACTGAAAAAGCCGCCCACCGGATCGGAAAGGGTCAGCGTGAAGGTTTCGTCGAGTTCATACACCGTGTCACCTACCACACTGATTTCGATGAGGGCTTCGGTGGCGCCGACGGGAATGGTCACTGTGCCGGAGGCGGTTGCGAAATCGCTGCCCGCTTCCGCCGTGCCAGCGGTGGTCGCGTAGGAAAGCTGCACTGGCTCCGGCTGCGGCGCGCCCACAAACACCCGGAAGGGAAGCACGGTCTGGCCGCTGTTGCCTTCCGCGATGGCCGAGGAAAGGCTCTGGATTTGCGGGAGCACTTGGACGCGGAACGTCCGGCTGGTCGTGCTTTCGCCGTCGCTTACGGTCACGGTGATGTCGGTGACGCCGCTTTGTCCCGGCAAGGGGACGAACCGCACCGAGCCCGCGGCCGCGCCTTCGACGTAGTTGACCACCAGATGGCCGAGGAGATCGGGATTGGAAGCCACCGCGGTGACGGTCAGCGGCTGGCTGTCTTGGCCGCCCGGGCCGGCGCCGGCAAAGGGGATGGCGACATCGACATCCCCCTCGCGCAGAGCGGGCGGGTCGAGGATGGCCGCCAGCGTCGGCGGCGCATTGGTGGAATGGACGGTGAGCTGAAACGAAACCGAGGTTTGCAGGCCCTCGCTGGGGCTGGAGGCACGGAGGGTGATCCAAGCCGTGCCGCTCGTCCCCGCGCGCGGAGTGATAGTCAGCGTCCGCTCCGACCCGCTTCCGCCAATGGCCAAGCCTGTTCCATCCACGAGATCAGGGTGGCTCGAGGTGGCGACAACAGTGTAAAGTTCCGGGGTGTCGGTGCCACCCAGCGTGAAGGCCAGCGGACCGGTAGTTTCGCCCTGATCAATGGCTTGGTCCGCGATGGAGCTCAATACCGGCAGCGTGGCGCCGAGGCTGCCCGAGCCCAATAGTTCCAGCGTGAGGAGCGGCGTGTGAGGATCATTGCTGGTGAAGTGAAGCTGCGCCGTGCGGAAGCCGGGCGACTGGGGCTGACAGGAGAGGACCAGGGTCACGGACTCACCCGCAAAGAGGAATTCAGGCAGCGGCAGCGAGGCCAACGAAAACTCGCCGGCCTGTTCCCTGGTGAGCGTGGCGGCGAGGCCGGTGAGCAGGGCGTTGCCGGTGTTACGCACGGTGAGGGTCATCTCCCGCGCGTCGCCCGGAGCGACCGCGTCAAAATACACGTTGGGTTGCAGGAGAGACGAGAACCCGCGCCCCTCCACCGCCAGCCGGGGCGCGGGCGGAGACACAATGACGGATTCGCTCGGGACGCCGTTGGCCAGCACCGTCACCAGCGCGTGGCCCACGGGCAAGTCGTCGAGCCTTTCCGTGGTGAAACTGGCATCCATCGGCAGGGTCGTGGCGTCGGCGGCCAAGTCCCGGCTCCAGCCGCCCTCCAGCCGCTGCCAGCGCACCACGGGACTCGCGCCAAAACCGCTGCCGGCGAGCACCAGCCGGCCCACGTTATCATAGTGGGCGGAGTGAATGACCGGACGGCCCGTGGCGCGTTGCGCAAAGAACGGGTCGTAGATCAAGGATGGTTTGGCCGCGAACTCCATGGTCCGATGGCCGCCCGTGAAGATCACGGTCCCATCCTGGCGCAAACCGGGCACTCCTGTAAAAAAATACGGACCGCGGGTCGTGGACCATTGGTTGGCCACCGGATCGTAGATTTCCGTCGTGGCCGACGTCAAGTGGGGTAAGTCCTGCTCCCCAGCCACCACGACCCGTCCATCGGGGAGGACCGTGAGGGAGCTCAAGTATCGGGCCGTTTTGGGCTTGGTCACCGCCGTCCATTGATTGAGCACGGGATCGTAAATTTCCGCCGTGCTGAGGGTGGCATCCCCCGGTCCGCTGACGGCCAGCACCCGTCCATCGGCCAACGACGCGCAGAGAGAAACTTCATGGGTGCCCGCCATCGGACCGGTGGCGCTCCACGTCCCCGAGGCGGGATCATAAATTTCCGCCGAGGCCTCCGCGTCTTGCCAACCCCGGCCCACCAGCAACACCCGGCCATCCGGCAGGAGGGAAACGGAGGGAATCCAGCGAGCCTTGAGCAGGCGGCCCGTGGCGGTCCAGAAACCGGTGCGCGGATCGTAGAGGAAGGCCGTGTCCAGCCCCTCTCCCCAGCTTCGATGTCCGCCCGCGACCAGCACCCGCCCATCCAGCAGCAGCACCGCTGTATGGAGAAACCGTGCTTCGGGCAAGGCCTCGGCGGAGGTCCATTGATTGGCGGAGGAATCGTAAATGTCCACCCGCGCCAGCACCGGGGAGTCGCTTGAAGACCCCAAGCGCCCGCCGGCAACTAGGACTCTGCCGTCGGCCAGCAGCGTAGCCGTGTGGGCATCGCGCTGGGCGAACGTCCCGGCATTTCCCCATGTCCCACCGGGCAGCAAGCGCTCGGCAGGGGCGGTCAGAGGGTTGCCGAAGCGGTCATACCCGCCGGTCGCCAGGAGCGAGCCATCCGGCAACAAGGTCAGCGAGTGGCCGCCTCTCCCGACCGTCAAGGCCGGCCCCTCCCTCCATTCCGGCGGGCCGGCCGCGAAAATCTCACAGGAAGCCAGCGCCTGGGTGTCATCCGCGCCGCCCACGATGAGGACTTTACCATCGGGCAAGGTGGTGGCGGTGTGGTCCGCGCGGGCCGTTTGCAGCGCGGCCGCCACGCTCCAGGCGCCGGTGGTGCTGCGCAAGGCGGACGGGGCCAGCACCGAGCCTGAGCCGCCCACCCCTCCGGAAATCAGCACCCTGCCATCAAGGAGCGCCGCCGCGGCGTGGCGCGAGCGGGCCACGGGCATCGCCGCGCCGTTTTGCCACATCATGGTGGCGCCGAAGAAAGCCGTGGAGGCTGATGGCTCTTCATTCCGGGCGCTTCCCGCGATCAACACCTGCTGCCCGGGCAGTTCAGTCAGGAGGGGCAGAAGACGCGGAAGATTATCCGGAGGCCCGCTCAAGGGAAAAGGATTCCAGGAAAAATCCTGCATATGGAGCAACTCCATCATCGTGTTGAACCCCTCCTCGTTCCTCCCTCCAATCACCAACACACGGTCGCCATAAAAAACCGCCGAATGCTGCCGCCACGCCGTGGGCATGGAAGAGAGGGCCGACCAGGCACCGGTCGTGGGATGATAAATCTCGCAGGATTTCAAGGCTCCACCGCCGGAAGCTGTCGCCGTCCCCCCGATCACCACCACGCGACCGTCATTGAGCAGGGTCGCGCTGTGTTCCTGGCGCGCCGTGGCCATCGCGCCGGTCCGCGTCCAGACGCCGGTGGCGGGGTCGAACAATTCCGCGGAAGCCAGCGGCTGGCCGCCGGAGTCCGTTCCGCCCACCACCAGAAGCTTGCCGTTTTTCAACAACACCGCGCGATGACCGGTTCGACCCTGATGCATGGAACCTTGCCTGATCCACACGCCGGTGGCGTCATCATACAATTCGGTGGAGGCCAACACTCCCGTGGCATCGCGCCCGCCCGCCACCAGCACCCGGGAGCCCGGCAGCAGGGTGGCCGTGTGCTCCTGCCGCGGCTGATGCAGGGGGGAGGCGGCGGCGAATATTTCCTCGGCGTCCAACGGACAAAGGCACGCCAGGAGCAAAGACAATAAGAGACCCGCGGATATAGAGCGGGCGGCGCAGAGAAGGCGGAATGGTTTCACAAGGAAAAAAGACGTGGCCGTCGTATAAGTCATGATCGCCAACGCCGCAATTTGATTCAGAATGCTTCCGTGACAATGCCGGCCACGGCGCGGGGTTACGCTTCCGAGAGCGTATTTGCCCGTGAACTCGGCTGAAGGCCGACGCGTTCATTGAATGGACAGGCGGACGATTTTCTCCTCACGCACGGTGAAGGTGTAGGCGAGTTCGACCGGGCTGCCGGGAAACGTCCCGGACACGGTGGCGGTGGCGATGAAGGTGTCATCAACGGCCTCGATGCGGGTTACTTCCGCCTTGGGTTGATACTGGCGGGTCGTGTCTTCGATCCAGGCACGGATCGCCTCCACTCCCGCATGGTCATGATTTTCATCGTGGACCAGGGCATCGGAGGCGAAGCAGGCCGCGGCCTCATCGAGGCGTCCGTCGTTGACAGCCGCGAAGTAGTCGGAGAGCGCTTGAGGTGGTGCGATTTTCATGATGTTGGTGAACTTGGGTTGGCAATCGAACTGGATTGCTTCATCAAGAAGCCACCACCTTACCAAATGGCAAGAACCCACAAAAAAGTAAGTAACTCACCGGAAACGGAATCCTCGCGCTGGACCCGCACCACCGCGGCCGAAGGCGTGGAGGAGGCGCTCCGCATGCTGGAGGGCCGCTGGAAGTTTCTGATCCTCTTCCAGCTCTTTGGCGGGCAGGTGAGGCGCTTTTCCGATCTGGAGCGGGCGATCCCCGCTGTCACCCAGAAGATGCTGGCCCAGCAACTCCGCCAGCTTGAGAAAGACGGCATCGTGCATCGGAAGGTCTATCCCGAAGTGCCCCCGAAGGTCGAGTATTCACTCACCCCGTGGGGGCAATCGCTCTGCCC
>CAZQUC010000128.1:0-5425 GCA_964596095.1 uncultured Enterobacteriaceae bacterium | reverse complement strand
CGGCCATCCGGCTGCACGGCGAGCGTGACCACCGGCGGCGCGGGCGCGGCGGTGGCGGGGAGCGCGCCGAGACGCAGCTCGGTCACCAGCAGGCCGGCCGGATTATCGAACGGCTCCTGGGCCGGGGTGCCATTGGTGGCGGTGAACTCCAGCGTGTTGACCCCGGCGATAAAACCGGAGGTAATGGTGAACTCGACCGGCGTGGAGAAATGGCCGGTCGCAAGCGGCAGAGCGGCGCCGTTGAGGGTGACGCTGCCGTTGTCGTCCGCCGCCCACTTTCCTTTCAGTTGGGCGGTGGCGGGGTCGTAGCCGGTGAGGTCGATCCTCAGGCGATAGACATACGCGCCGGGCGGAGCGGTGGCGCCGGGGCCGAGGCCGATCCAGCGCGCGGTGTCTTCGTTGGGGAACCACGGCGGACTGGGGATCCCGCTGATGGCGAGGGCCGGGCCGGTGGCCACGCCTTCCGGCGCCTGGACCAATTCGTAGTGCGCGTCTTCTTCATCATCGCCCAAGGCCTGGCCGGTGGCATCGACGCCGGTATTGAATACGCCGGGCACGCGGGGGAGCACGGTCACGATGCCGGCCGTGCTGACCGCTTCTCCGAGCGAATTGGTGACCGCCACGGAATACTCTCCGGCATCCGCCACCTGCGCGTTTTCGATCGCCAGGATAGCGGTGGTTTGGCCGGTCAAGGGCGTGCCGTTTTTCCGCCATTGGTAGGCCAAGGGCGCGCCGCCATCGGCCAGCACGTCGAGGGAAAAGGGATCTCCCTCCAGCGCGATCGTCGCCGCCGGCGGGCGCAAAATGACCGGCGCTTGTGGCGTGCCCACTCCCCTCGCCGCCCCCAGCGCGAAGCTCGCAACGTGCAGGCCGGTGGCGCCGGCATCGGCATTGTTGACCACGAAATCCAGCGTGTTGATCGTGCTGCTGAACGTGCCATGCACGCCGGCGCGCAGTGTCAGCGGCGTGAAGGTGTTGAAGCTCCCCGGGCCGGAGAGTCCGCTCACCGCGCCATTGACGAGGATGGCAGGAAGGCTGTTGTCACTGGTGAGGCTCAGTTCGATCAAGACACTGGCCGGGTCGTAACCCGTGAGATCGAAAGTCACCCGATACGTGTAGTTACCGCCGGAGGAAGAGAACGTGTTGAACTGCGGGCCGATCCACTTGGACGTGCCTTCGGGGTTGGAGACCCACGGGCCTTCGACGATCGGCCACGCGAGGGTATCCTGCAGGATCGCTTCTTCCAGGCCGCCGTCGGGGTTGACGATCAGCCGGTAATGCGGATCGACGTCGCCGTCTTCCAGCAGCTCGCCGTCATCATTGACGCCGGTGGGATAGGCGCCCGGCACCGGTTCGACAACATACACCCGGACGGGATCACTGGTCACCGTGCCGGCGGCATTGGTGACCACCAGCGTGTATTCCCCCGATTCTTCGGTCTCGCCGATCAGGTCGAGAAAGCTGAAAACCTGTCCCGGCACGTCCGCGCCATCTTTCTTCCACTGGTAGCTGAGCGGTTCGGAGCCATCGGCCACCACGGTGATGGAAATCGGCATGCCCTCAAAGGCCGACGCCAGCGGCGGTGGCTGCTGGCGGATGGCCGGTGGTTCGTTTTCCACCTCGACGAAGCCGATCAGTTCCACCCGCAGGCCGGTGGGGCCGGGCGCATCCCCGGCATTGTTGACCACGAACTCCAGCGTGTTTTCCCCGGCGACGAACTCCACGAATTCATTGGAGTCGGGAGAGATGAAAAATTCGGCGAATCGATCAAACTGGTTAATTCCGGAATGCACGGTGACGCCATTGAGCACGACAGCGAGCCCCTCATTGTCGGTGGACCATTTGCCTTCGATGCGAGCGGTGGCGGGATCGAAGCCGGTGAGGTCGAACGTGGTGGTGTAGGTGTATTGGCCGGGCGCGGCATTCGTGTTGGCCGCGGGCGAGATCCACCGCGAGAGCGGCCCGTCCGCGATCCACGGCCCGGCCGGCGCCAACGGCCACACCTGGAGCAGCGTGACCGCGTCCGGTCCGGGCAAGCCGGGGTCCGGGCTGACGGTGAGCGTGTAATGCGGATCGACGACGCCGTTGGGCGCCAACAGCGCGCCGGTGGCATCGACTCCGGTATTGTAGAGCCCGGGAATGGGCGCGGCGGACAACAAGCCGGACCAGCCCAGAAGGGCCAGTCCGACGCGACGGACGCATGATTTCATAATGGGGGTTGGTGTGGGTTTTGCGAAAGGCCCGCCCTGCGCCGGTTTGGCGAGGCGGAACCTCGGTCGCATCATGCCCGATTCCCATCACGCATGGCAAGTTTTTTTGGAAAGCGCGGGGCAGACACCGATGACGAGACAGCGCTTCTCATCTCGCGCGGCGGCGCAACAGCCAGGACGAGGCAGCCAGCGCCAAGGACAGCAAACCCGGCTCGGGAATGGCGATCCTCGCGCCAATTGGCATCCATCACCCAGTGTCATTGGTTTTCGGTCGCCCAGTCGCCGCGGATGACCTCGGCGTGCGCGGATTCGTCTTCCGGCCACGAACTCAAATCATAAGCGGTTTCGACAGAGAGGGGTGCCGATTCCATTTGTCGGGTGCGGCGCACCCGAACGAAGGCGCGCTCACCGGTTGGTGGCTGCCGTGGCTCGTCCGGCGGCAGATGGCGCGTCTGCGCGGTGCGGTGATTCACGCTCCGAAAGCCGCCAACCCATGAAAGTGAGGATGGGCTTGGCCTGCCTCTTCACCTGACCCCGGGGGCCGCAGCCGTCGGTCGTAATCGGCCTGCGTTCCGCTCAGTTTCCGGCCTCCACCTTCCGCACAGGCGAGGCCGGGTCCACCAGCATCAGGATCGTGAGTTCGACGTCGTGTTGATCATAGATCGTCGGCGTGGCGATCGCCAGCGGTCGGGCCTCGCGCAAGAGACCGTCGAGATAATCGAGCCGGCTCTTGTTGTCACTGGGATAGGCTTCGATGACGCTCCAGGTTATCCCTTCTTCGGTTTGCTGACTGTAACAAATGCCTTGCCAGTTATAATCTACCAATAGCGCCATTCCTCTGGTAAAGCCCGTGATGCTGACGGGAGGTTGGCGGAAGTTGGCACTGCCCTCTCCAAACATATGAAAGCGGCCGGATTGTTGGACAAAGGAATAATAGTGACCACCGAGAGACAGAAGACTGTCCACCACGGGATCATCCTTGAAAGTCGCCTTCAAAGCGGGATCGATTTGGTTGTGGCGTGGGTCATCGAATGCCCAGGGGAGGACATCGCCATCCCTGGTGAAGGCGATGGCGTTGTGCCAAGAACCTTTGATCTCCCGCAGGGGAATCTTATCGAGATCTTCGGGGATCTTCGTCTGTTTCAACTGAGCGGGATTCGGCCCCAGATAGGTGATGATTCCTTGGGCATTCAGCCCCCAAAGAAAAGGCGGCGTTCCGCCGATCCGGGCCACCGGAGCACGGGGATTCAAGACCGTCACGGCGCCATTCCCGTCCCTCTGTATCAGGACCGTTCCATCTTCCAACAGGACGGCATCGGGCCTTCCCGCAATCATCTGCACCACCCGCTTCCCTTCGCCGGACATTTTCATTGGCACTTGTGCGGAGAATGTTTTCAGGAAGAAAGTGGTCGGGAGCATACCCCAGCGATACAAGCGCCCCTCGGTGGTCAAAGCCATCGCGTGCGTGCTCCCCGTCGAGATCATCGCCACATTGGTCAGACGCGAGACGGTTTCTGGAATCGCTCCGACGCCGCGCTTCGGGAGGACGCCGGTGGGCGAAAGAGGCCTGGCCACCACCGAACCGGAGACCTCGGAAGGAAGTGAAAGCGACAATAATGGCGCGGCAGGAGGAGGCTCGGATGGCTTTTCATCGGGAGGGGCGACTTCATGGAAAGGCGGCTCCGGCGTGATGGCGTGGGATTCCGTGGTGGGTTTCCCGCCGCTTTTCCACGGTTCGAAGAAGAAGGCGAGGCCGCCAAGAATCAGCAGCGCGGTCAAGCCCACTCTGAGCCGGGCCGCGGTGGGGCGGTGGGTGGCGGCGGCGCTTTTTTCCCGAGTCACAACTGGCGCTGCCGGAGACTGCGGCGGCAGGTTCGCGCGGATCTGATCGACATCGGTGCGGAGATCGATGGCGGTTTGGTAGCGCTCGTCAGGATCGGCGGCCATGGCCTTGAAGACCACACCGTCGAGGCGCGCGTCGAGGGAGGCGATCTTGCGCGAGGGCAGTTTGGGCGCGCCGCGCGGCATCTCGCGGGTCAGCATCTCGTAAAACATGACGCCCAAGCTGTAGAGATCGGCGCGATGATCGACATCTCCCTGGCCGTCGAGCTGCTCCGGCGCGGCGTAATGCGGCGTGCCCATCGCCGCGCCGGAGCGGGTGAGCCGCTGGCCGTCGTCCGCCTGGGCCTGAGCTTCGGGGGCGCTCTCGCTGAGCAGCTTGGCGAGGCCGAAATCCCCGACCTTGAGCACCCCCTGGCGGTTGAGCAGGATATTGCCGGGCTTGATGTCGCGATGGATAAAGCCGAGGCTGTGCGCGTATTGCAGGGCGTCGCACACCTGCGTCACGGCCTTGAGCGTGCGCTCGGCATCGAGCTGGCCGGAGCGGACGATCTGATGGAGGTCGCTGCCATCGACATACTCCATGACGATGTAATGCTGGCCGGCCTCCGTTCGCCCGTAATCGTAAATCTGGACGATATGGGGATGGTTGAGCCGCGCCATGGCCTT
The DNA here is from genome assembly GCA_964596095.1 of uncultured Enterobacteriaceae bacterium. GTDB lineage: Bacteria > Verrucomicrobiota > Verrucomicrobiia > Verrucomicrobiales > V1-33 > CAJBME01. Next base: position 707 of record CAZQUC010000128.1, on the reverse strand, counting down.
GGCCTCGCGGTGGAAACGCACTTCGAATTCCGGATCGGCGCTCAGCTCGGGCGATAGGAGTTTGATCGCCACGTCGCGCTCGAGACTGGTCTGGATGCCCTTGTAAACCGCGCTCATCCCGCCGCGCCCCAACAGGGCGGTGATCTCGTAGCCGGGCAACACGCCGGCCAGGGCCTCGGGTGGCGGCGGCCAGGCGCTTGGCGACACCGGCACTCCCGCCGGCGGCAGGCCGGCCTCCAACAGGAGCGAAAGGTCAAGATTTCCGATTTCGCCGGTGGGGTTGTCCTGGGCAGGCTGTGGCTTCATAAACATCGATTCCAGCCGTTACGGCAGGACTTACGCACGAAAATTCACCCTGCAAAAAAATCTCACGCCAAAAGCGCAACGACGCCGATCTCTTGGCGCCTTGGCATGATGTCAAATGGTTCACATTGGGAAGACATTTTCCATCCGATAATTTTTTTGTTCAATGCACGCAACAGGGTGCGGCGCCTTCGGCTCGTGGCCCGCTTCATGGAGGAGGACGTGCCAATTCACGGAAAAATCACCGAACACGCCGTCGCAACAGCCAGGGCGCGGCCGCCAGTGCCAAGGACAGCAGACCCGGCTCGGGAATGACCGCGAGGCGGATCTGATTGTTGTCCAGATTCAACGTCCCTTTCAGCACTTCGCTGGCTTGATTGATCTGCCACGTCGTCAGATTGATG
>CAZQUC010000127.1:0-10749 GCA_964596095.1 uncultured Enterobacteriaceae bacterium | reverse complement strand
ACACTTTCCTGGACGAACGGAATGTGGAGGGCTACGCGCTGTTCTTCCTTGGCTACGCGAACGAGTGGCTCGCGGAAGGCAATGTAGAAGAGGCGCTCCGATGGGCGCGGAAGGCCCGGCGGTTGGCCCCCGGCAGCCTGGAAAAGGCCTCGCCAGCCGTCGCGCTGTTGCTGGCGGAGGCTGACGAGGCGCTGGATCCGCCGCCGGCGCCGTAGCCGCGCGGAGGGAGGAATCTCTCCGCTGTCCCGATCAACGAGGCGATGCCGGCCAAGCCGGTCGCGCCTGTCAGACACTTTCGCCCACGTCGCACGTGAGCGCGTCCCCATCATCTCTTTTGAAATCGGTCGCTTTGATCGGCGCGACCACGGGCGGCAGCTTCGGCAAAAGGTTCCAGCCGTGACGGAGTTTGCGATTTATATTCACCTTGAAATCAAGGATTTATGAAAATTCCCCTGACAGGCTCCCGTTCTACAATGGTCGTGATTCTCGAACAGCTTTGGCACCAGTTTCGGCTGGAGGGTTGTCATCCCTTAAAGACCAATCCTTCCCAGCCACTCTCCATGGCCTCGGAGGTGGTGGATCGGTTCATCTTGCCGTTGAGTGGGCGAGCGAAGCGGGAGGAAAAAAATGGCCCCGGCGAGAAACCCGGTTCTTCGATCTTTGGAATTCCTATCCTCACAACTCACTGATTATGAAGATGGTGGGCAGGGATGGATTCGAACCATCGAAGGCGTAAGCCAGCAGATTTACAGTCTGCCCCATTTGGCCACTCTGGAACCTACCCTCGCGTGGAAAAACCAACGGACGGGCACCCTAGAGATGCCCGTCCGTTTGGCAAGGGGAAGACGGCGATTTTTTGCGTTTTCCCCGCGCGGTTCTGCCGCTACTTCTTGCGTCGCATGAAGGTCGGCACGTCGAGATCCTCGCCGTCCTCAATGGTGGGCTCGGCGTTTTCGAAGCGGCCGTGGTGGGGCACGCTGCCCGTCGGGCGGAGCGTGTTGTCGAAAGAGGTCTGGGACGGCGCGCCGCGCGACGGATCGGGACGGCGGCGGCTCCAGAGCGGGGACTGACGGGCGGGAGAAAGAGGTTCGTGAGACTCCGGCTCGGGCTCCACGGTCTCTTCCCGGGGTGCGGGCCGCGGGTGAGGCGGGGGCGGGGGTGGAGGCGACGGTTGGGAGCGGGGGGCGGGGTCGAATTCGGAAATCGATCCAGCGCTTTCGTATTCGACCGAGCCTTCGCGCCGCGCTTCTTCGCGCCGCCAGCTTTGGAAGAAGAGATGTCTCGGGGGCGCGGAGGCGGGCCGGGGCGGGGCGGCGGGGCGGTCCTCGCGGGGTTCGCGGGGCGGTGGAGGTTCACGGCGCGTGTTTTCCGCGCGGGCGGGTTCGCGCGCGGTGGTGAGATCGCGGATGTTGAACGAGCGCGCAGACGCGGGAGCCGACGAGGGCGCGGGAGCCTGCCCTTGTTGCGCTTTGATTTCCTCTTCGAGGTCGGCGAATTTCTTGGCGAAGGCGAAGGCTTTGTCGTCCAGGGATTTGGCTTCGGCCGCTTCGATTTCAGCGGCAGTCGGGGTGGAGGCCGGCTTCACGGAGGCGGTCGGGGCGGCGGGTGGTGTGGCCGCGGGTTCTTCGATCGTGATCGCCCCTCCGATGGTCTCGGAGACCGTGAGGGTGTCGCCGGCGGAGACTTCGGTGATGGTGGTCTCTGCGGCCGCGCGGTCGAGTTCGTCGGGAATTTCCAACTCTTCCAGATCGTCATCGTCCTCCTTGATGGCCGGCCTTTTGGCCTCGGGGGCCAAGGGCGCTTCCGCCGCCACGGGGGAGGGTTGCAGGTCGAGGATGATTTCGCCGTCGTCGGAGGCGGGAGCAGCCGGCGTGGGGGGGGCCGCAGGAGCCGGGGCGGGCGGCACTGGGGCGGCGGGCACGGCGGCCTGAGCCGCTGGCTTCGTCGGAGCGGCGGTGGATGCCACTTTGGTCTCCGTGACTTCTTCGGCTTCGTCGTCGCGGCCCAGGGAGGTCAGGATGGTGAGGCTGACCTGGTCGCCCTTGGCGGCATCGACGCCCGCACCGAAGAGGATCTTCGCGTCTTCGTGCAGGTGCTTGTTGAGTTCCTGCATCAAGTCCTGCACTTCGGTGAAGCTGAGGTCCGTGCCGCCGCTGATGTGGACGAGCACGTCGCGGCCGCGGGTGCGAAGTTCACCTTTGTGCAGGAGCGGGCTCTTGAGCGCGAGGGCGAGGGCTTCGGTGACGCGGTTGTCGCCGGAAGCCGCACCGTAGCCGAAGAGGCAGCGCCGGTCGCCACGGCCGACGGCGGAGATCAATTCGTCGAGGCCGATGCGGATGAGGCCGGGCTGGGTGACGAGCTGGATGAGCGAGCGGATGCTTTGGCTGACGACCTTGTCACCGGCGGAGAAAGCCTCATGGATGCCTTTCTTGGGCAGGACGAGTTCGCCGAGGCGGTCGTTGTCGAAGGTGATGAGGGCGTCGGCATGTTCGCGCAGGGCGGTGAGAGATTCCTCGGCCTGGCGGAGGCGGCGACGGCCTTCGAAGGTGAAGGGCATGACGGCGAAGACGACGACGAACGCGCCGGCTTCGCGCGCCATTTTCGCCACGAGCGGGGTCGCACCGGAACCGGTGCCGCCACCGAGGCCGGTGCAGAGGAAGACGAGCTTCTGGTCCTGCAATTCTTCGCGGATGTCCGCCGCCGAGGCGAGTGCGGCTTCGGCGCCGAGATCGGGATCGCCGCCCGCGCCGAGGCCGCGGGTGAGGTCGTGTCCGAGCTGGAGCTTGACACCGAGCATGGAGCTTTGCAGCGCGCGCGCGTCGGTATTGAGGGCGACGAGTCGCGCGCCGGGCAGGCCCTCCAGCGCGATGGAGTCGAGGATATTGGCCCCCGCGCCGCCCAGGCCGACGACGGTGACGGGCACGCTCGGCGGCGTGGCGGTGGGTTGCTGGCTGGCAAGGTCGAATTCGATCATTGAAGGCGCAGGGTTGGGTGTGGATGATGGGGCGGCCTCAGAAGAGTCGCGCTCCAGCGAAAAAGGTTCCGAATTTTCCGGCGAGACGCGCGAACGCCGAGCGGTGCGGCCGTTCGCTCTCAATGATCTGCGCATAGCGGATGAGACCGATGGGTGTGGCATATTGCGGATTTTCGAAGGTGGCGGTGAGGCCACTGATGGGTGCGGTGTTGGGCCGATGGACGGGCAGGCCGAGCACTTCCTCGGCCAGTCCGGCCACGCCCCGGAGAAGACTGGTGCCGCCGGTCAGGAAGATGCCGGCGGCGCAACGTCCGAGCCCTTCGCCTTTTTCCAGGCGGCGGCGGACGAGCGTGAAAATTTCCGTGAGGCGGCTGGCGAGCACCTGGTTGAGCAGCTCGCGTTCGACGCTGCGGCCGACGAAGCTGGCGTCGCCTTCCAGCAGGACGCGGCCTTCGATCGCGGTAGGATCGAGCGCGCAGTTGCCTTCCTCGACCTTGAGCTTCTCGGCGCGGGAAAGCGGGACTTTCAGCACCATGGCGAGGTCGTTGGTGAGATGGTCGCCGCCGACACCAATGCTGCCGGATTGAGCGACCGCGCCGTCGGCATACAGGACGTAATCGGTGGTGCCGCCGCCGATGTCGATGAGCAGCGCGCCCTGGTCTTTCGCTTGTTTGGTGAGAATGATCTGCGCCGCGGCGATGGGCGCGAAGACCACGTCTTCGACTTCGAGCGGGATTTCCTGCACGCAGCGGATGGTGTTCTGGATGCGGTTGCGGATGCCGTGGATGATGTGGTAGTCGGCCTCCAGCTTGCGGCCCAACATGCCGACGGGATTGACCACCTTGTCCTGTCCATCGACGAGGTAGTGCCGGATGATGCTGTGCAGGAAGACGTGATGCTCGGGGATGGCCACGTCGCGGGCGATCTCCTTGATCTCGGCCAGATCATCCTCGGTGATCTCGCTCTGGTCCTCGGGAATGGCGAGGCGGCCGCGGTTGTTGAGGCTTTCGATGTGCGGCCCGGTGATGGAGAGGATGATGTTCTTGATCATCACGTCGCTCCGCTCCTCCGCGCGCACGAGGGCGTCGTGCAGGCAGGTCTGCGCCGTTTCGTAATCGACGATCTCGCCCTTGCGCACGCCACGCGAGGGCGCCTGGCCGACGCCGAGGATTTTGATCGCGCCATCCGAGCGCGCCTCGCCGACGACGACGCAAATCTTCGACGTGCCGATTTCAAGTCCTGCGTAGATGGTGGAACGGGCCATGGCGGGAAGTAACAACATTAACGGCCTCCGCCGAGGATTTCCTCAAGCTGCCGTCCGACTTCGCGGGGCGGCGGCTTGACGGCGGGAAGGGGCCGTGAAGGCGTGGAAGAGGGAACGGCGGTCGCGCCGGTGGAAATGGATGAAGAGGAAGTCAGCGGTCCGGCCTCGCCGCGGAACGTGACCGGCACGTTTTTGCGCGGCAGCAGGTTGACGGTCGCAAGGCGGAAATTTTTCGCGGTGGTCACGTCCATGACTTGGGTCAGGCGGGACATCTGGCCTTCCAAATCGTCATAGCCGAAGGTGACCACGCTGTCGTCCGTAAACTTCGCGACCAGCGACCAGTCGTTGGGCGCGTCGATTTCCACCACGTCCAGCCCGCGCGGCCCGAAGTGGCGGCGGATGAGCTGCAACAACCGCAGCCCGCCTTGCACCGGCTCGTCGGCGAGACGCAGGCCCGGCTGCGTGTGGGGCAGGCGGCGCACGTGGATGACGGGCAGTTTCATCAACTCCGAGCGCAGTTCCCGGCACTCGAACAACCAGCCTTCCTCGTCCAGCAAGGCGCCGCCGAGCCGCGGATTGGCGGTGAAAGGCTGGAGCGGCGGTGAATTACAGGACAGCCAGGCCAGCGGCTCGCGCTCTTCCAGACGGATGGACAGCTTGCCGGGCAGGAGGCGCTCCACCGTGGCGTCGCGGATGTCGGGTCGGGCCAGCAACCGGTCCTGCACGGCGCGCAGATCCACGTCATAGACGTGCGTGGTTTCCTCCAGCCCCGCGGCGCGCAGGATGTCCGCGTAGGTGAGCCGGCCGGAGGTTTGCAGGTCGGCGCGGGCGACGAGCAGGTCGGGACTGTTCCAGAAATGTTTGGCCAGCACCGATTTGCCGCCGGAGAAAATCGCCACACCCACTCCCGCGAGGCACGCGAATTTCACCGCGGCCTTCCAGCGGCCCACGCGGATGTTCTTCGCCATCTTCCGCGACATCTTCGGCACTTCCAGCACATGGCCGGGCTTGGTCTTGGCCGAGCCGGCCCGCCGGCCGCGCTTGAAATTTCCCGGCGCGCGACCTCGTCCCCGGCGGCGGGGGCGGAGTCGCAGCAGTTGGAGGAGCCGGTCGAACATGCGCGCGGATGGAAACAAGTCAGGAAGCGTCGAGGGAAAGGCGGACGATGCGGGCGCACAACTCGGGGTAACTGATCCCCGCCGCGCGCGCCGCTTTTGGCAAGAGGCTGGTTTCGGTCATGCCGGGAATGGTGTTGGCCTCCAGCACCCAGGGCCGCCCGTCGTTATCGAGCAGCACATCGACCCGGCTATAGACTTCGATGCCCAGCGCCTGATGCGCCTGGAGCGCGGCGGCCTGCACCGCGCGGGTGGCCTCTTCGCCGATCTCCGCCGGGCAAATGTAGTCGCTCCCGCCGCCGCCGCCGAGCCACGGGTATTTGTTGTTCATGTCATAGAAGCCATCGCGTGGATTGATATGCACCACCGGCAGCGCTTCGCCGCCCAGAATGCCCACGGTGAGTTCCCTGCCCGTGATGAATTTCTCCACCAGCACGTCGTCGCTGAAGCGCCGCAAATCCTCCAGCGCCGCGTCCAGCGCCGTCGTCTCGCGAATGATATGCACACCCACGCTCGACCCTTCGCGCGGCGGTTTCAGCACCAGCGGCGGCGCGAAGGTCGGCCGCTCCCCCGCGCCAAGGGAAATGATTTCCTCCGGCGGCGTCGGCACGCTATTTTCAATGAAGGCTTTTTTGCTCAGAACCTTGTCAAAGGCCCGGCGGCTGCTGGCCTCGCGCGCGCCGGTGTAAGGCACGCCGCGCTCCTCCAAAATCCGCTGCAATTGCCCGTCCTCGCCGAAGGTGCCGTGAATGACATTGAAGGCCACATCGATCTCCGCCGGCAGCGCGAAATCCGGTCCGCGCACATCCACCGGGGTCACGCGCGCCCCCGCCTCCCGCAGCGCTTGGGCGACGCCTTCGGCCGACTTGAGGGACACCTCCCGTTCATGGCCCGGGCCACCCTCCAATACCACGATGTGCAATCCGTTCAGCATTGAGCAAATTCAATAAACGTTAAATAATTGCCGCGTCACGCGAAAAATTCACATTTTCCGCAAAAAGGCGACGCAGCCATGAGCCATGACAACGACGACGGCCGCGTGGTTGTTTCACGCTCGATGCGGGAAGGGGAAGCGTGGATTTTACGAAGAAAACGAAACCGCCGGCCTTGAGGCGTCCCCAAAACTGAAGGGCATCAATTTCCATCCGCTCAGGCGCATCGCCTTCCGAGGCGTTTCCCATGTGTTTGCTCGCCACGCTCAACCCATGCCGGCGCTTGCGTCGGGGCACCGCTCGGGAAGAGTGCTGGATCATGCCGTCTCATGCCGCCTCCACTCCCGATGAAACCTTCATGGCGCTCGCCTTGCGGGAGGCGCGCAAGGGCGTGGGGCTGACCAGCCCGAACCCACCCGTGGGCGCGGTGGTGGTCAGAGGCGGCGAGGTGCTTGGCAAAGGCTGGCACCGGCGGGCCGGCGAGCCGCATGCCGAGCGCGAAGCCATCGCTGCCGCCGGCGGGACCGCCGCGGTCCACGGCGCGACGCTTTACGTGACGCTGGAGCCGTGCTCCACGCACGGCCGCACGCCGCCGTGTGTGGAGGCGATCGTCGAGGGCGGTTTCTCCCGCGTGGTGTGGGCGGTGGATGATCCGAATCCCGCCCATGCGGGTCGCGCGGCGGCATTGTTGGCGGCGGCCGGGATCGCCGTCACTCGCGGGGTGCGGGAGACGGAGGGCGCGGCGTTGCTGGCGCCGTGGGCGAAAGCGATCACCACCGGCCTGCCGTGGGTCATCGCCAAAGCGGGGCTGAGCCTGGATGGGAAAATCACGCGTCCGCGCGGCGAAGGCCAGTGGTTGACCAGCGAGGCCGCGCGCGCCGACGCGATGGCGCTCCGCCGCCGCGCCGACGCCATTCTCGTCGGCGCGGAAACCGTGCGCCGTGATGATCCCGCCCTGACCCTCCGCCCGCCGCGTCCCGGCAAGGAACCGCCGTGGCGCGTGGTCCTGACCCGCAGCGGCCGCTTGCCGGAAACAGCGCGCCTCTTCACCGACGAGCACCGGGACCGCACCTTGGTCTTCCGGAAGCAGGGCTTGGAGCCGGTGCTGCGCGACCTGGCGCAACGCGGCGTGGTGACGGTCTTGATCGAGGGGGGCGGCACCATTCTGGCGCAGGCGTTCGCCGCCGGACTGGTGGACGAAGTGTGTTTTTACTTCGCGCCGTTGCTTTGCGGCACCGGCCGGCCGGTCATCGATCCGGCGTATTTCGCGGGCGGTTCGGTGGTCTTGCCGGACGTGAAATGGCGGTCCATCGGTGACAATCTCAAACTCACGGCGAGAATGCGCCCCGCCGCGATCGTGAACGACGCGTGACGAGCCCGCGGCGCATTGGGAGATTTTTCATGCAAGGCACTCCGGCATTTTTTTTCGACAGGGACGGCACGGTGAATGTTTCGCCAGGGCCGGGTTATGTGTTGCGGTGGGAAGACTTCCGGTTCCTGCCCGGCGTGACGGAAATGCTGCGGGCGGTCAAGGCCCGGGGGTGGAAGACGATCCTCGTGACCAGCCAGCAGGGCGTGGGCAAAGGGCTGATGTCGAGCGCGGAACTGGACGACATCCACGCCCGGATGCAGGCCGCGCTGGGTGACGCCGCCTTCGATGGCATTTACGCCTGCACGGGACTGGAAGGCGAGGATCCGCGCCGCAAGCCCTCGCCGGCCATGCTTTTCGAAGCGGCGCATGATCATGGACTCGATCTCGCGCGCAGTTGGAATATCGGCGACAAACCGCGCGACCTGGAAATGGGCCGCGCCGCCGGGGTCGCGCGCAATCTATGGTTCGGCGGGCCGGAATTTCCCGACTGGGACTGCGTGCGGCGGCATTGGCTCGCCGGGGTCGAGGAGGAGGCCGCGACGACTGGAAAGAAGGCGGAATTTTAGAGTTGAGATGCCGGTGACAAAAAGATCACCGGAGAAAAGGAAAAATCTCATTGACCTTTTGAGACTGGTTTCATAGGAACAAAGGGCCTCCCGAACCCAGGATGTTCCCCCATGAAAAGCCCGTTTCTTTCCCTGCTGTTGCTGGCCCTTGGCCTGTTGCTTCCGCCGTTGCACGCCCGGCTGCTGGATGATTTCGACGATGAGCAAAAAACAGGCTGGGAGGATTTTTCGTTCCAGGCGGGATTCGGCTTGCCGGTGGAGGAGGACGGCCAGTTCAAATTCGTGCAGCCCGCGGCGGGCACCTCCATTTTTTCCGCCAGCACCAAGGTCTCCGAAACCTTCACCCTCCAGGAAGGCCGCCGCCTCGTCTTTTCCGTCGATCTCGTGGGCACCAATGGCGCGGATGCCTTCGCCGTGTTGTCGTTCATCCCCAAATCCTCGTCGGTGGCGCAACTGGCCGGGTATTCGCTGGCGAAATCGGCGACCGACTGCCTGCTCGTCAAAGGCATCAACAAGTATTTTTACAACGAACACGTCGAGCCGGAGGTCAAGAACGAGAACGTGACGCTGGTGCTGACGCTGACTGTGAAAAACGGCCGGGTGCATATCAACGGCCGGGTGCTCGACAAGGACGACGGCAACGCGGTCATCTTCGAGCAATCCGCGGTGGACACGCCGGCGGCCGATCCCTTGGTCAATGGCACGGACGATCCCGCCGCCCCGTATCTCGGCGAGGGCAATTTCGTGTTGTTGTGTTATCAGGACGATGGCCGCACCCAGGAGACCTACGAGGTCACCTTTGACAACGCCGAGGTTTACGTGCTGGACGAGGTGGTGGTGGATGACTTCAACGACAACGTGAAGTCCCAATGGACGGATTTCACGTTTGTTCCGGGCCTCGGCCTGCCGGTGGAGGAGAACGGCCAATTCAAATTCGTGCAGCCCGCGGCGGGCCAGTCGATCTTTTCCGCGAGCACGAAGAGTTCGCCCTCGTTCGAGCTGGTGGAGGGGGAGCAACTGCAGTTCCGCGTGGACCTCGCCGGCACCAATGGCAACGATGCGTTCGCGGTGTTGAGCTTCATCCCCGCCGCGGCGCAGGTGTCGCAACTGGCGGGGTATTCCATCGCCTTGTCGCCGTCCGACGTGCTGGTCACCAAAGGGATCAACAAATACTTCTACGAAGAAGGCGTGGCGGAAACCGAGGGTCTGCGCAGCGAAAACGTGGCGCTGGCCCTGACGCTGACGGCCAAGAACGGGAATGTCATCATTACCGGCCAGGTGCTGGATTTGGCGGACAACGACGCCGTGCTCTTTGAATTCACGGCGGTGGACACGCCGGGCGCGGATCCACTGGCCCGCGGCACGGACGATCCCGCGTCGCCCTATCTCGGCGCGGGGAATTTCGTGCTGTTGTGTTATCAGGACGATGGCCGCACCCAGGAGACCTACGAAGTCACCTACGACAATGCGGTCGCCTGGCAGACAGCCACCACCGCCAACTCCGCGCCGACGATCACGGAAATCGAGCCGCCGGCGTATCGGAATTTCCTCCCGGCCGCGACCACGGTCATCCGTTTCAAGGCGAGCGACGACCAGCCGCTGGACGACGCCTCCATTTCCATCACGCTCAACGGCACGGCGCATACCACCGCCAACGGCCTCACGCTTTCCGGTCCGCCCGGCGAGCGCGTGGTGTCGCTCGGCGGCTTCGAGCCGGACACCACTTACACCGCCGTGCTCCGCGTCGTGGATGGCGACGGCGCCGAACGCGTGGAGCGTCTCTCGTTCGATACCTTCGCCGCCGACAGTTTCGTCATCGAGGTGGAAGACTACAATTTCGACGCCGGGAATTTCTGGGACAATCCCTGGATCATCGGCGAAGGCGGCGGGCCGGAAGACGGCGCGTATGCCAACCAGTTCGGCGAGCCGGGCATCGATTATTTCGACACCCGCACCAGCGTCAGCACGGCCAACGCCCCCTACCGCAATTGGGATTACGTGCGCATGGCCCGCTCGCTGGATTATGAGCGCGCGAAGCACGCCGCGGCCGGCGGCGCGGAGGAATGGATTTTCGATTATGCCGTGGGCGACTTCCAGCCCGGCGAGTGGATGAATTATACGCGCACCTTTCCCGCCGGTGTTTACGCGGTCTATCTGCGCCAGTCGATGGGCAACATGGAGAACTACACCACCGTGTTGGAAGAAGTCACCGGAGATCCCTCGCAACCCGAGGCGTCCGCCACCGTGCGGGGGACGTTTCGCGGGCTGGTCACCGGCTTTCAATACGGCAACGTGCCGCTCACCAACGCCGCCGGCACCGAACCGGTGCTCCTGACGTTGGGAGGCGTGCAAACCCTGCGCCTGCGGCAGACGGGGACGGTGCCGGACGATGCCCAAGTATCGCAAAGCTATCTCGTTTTCATCCGCCGGTCCGCCCCGCCCGTTGCGGCAGCGCCGCTGCTGATCACGGCGGTCGCTTATGAGGCGGCGCCCCATCGGGTGACCTTCACCTGGCTTTCCGAAGCC
>CAZQUC010000126.1:0-10752 GCA_964596095.1 uncultured Enterobacteriaceae bacterium | reverse complement strand
CCATCCACAAAGAGCGTCTGGCCGGTGACGTAGGCGCTGGCGTCGCTGGCGAGGAAGAGCAGCGCGCCTTCCAGATCGCCGGGCGCGCCGGGGCGTCCCAGCGGGATGCGCTCGCACAGATACTCGACCCAGCCGGTGTCTTCGTAGAGGGCGCGGTTCTGCTGCGTCTTGAACCAGCCGGGCGCAAGGCAATTGACGGTGAGGCCGTGCGCGCCCCAGTCGTGCGCGAGGGACATGGTGAGTTGTTTCACGCCGCCGCGGCTGGCGCCGTAGGGAGCGAGGCCGGCGTAGCCCGCCTGGCAGGTAACGGAGCCGATGTTGATGATGCGGCCCGCGCGGTGGGGGATCATGCCCTCGCGCGCGATGGCCTGGGCGAGGAAGAAGACGCCGCGCAGGTTGGTGTCGAGCACGAGATTCCAGTCGTCCCACGTGATCTCGAGCGCGGGTTTGCGCACGTTGCACCCGGCGTTGTTGACGAGGATGTCGAGGCGTCCGTCGAAAGCGGCGACGGCTTGCGCGGCGGCGGCCTGGATGCTGGCGTGGTCGCGCACGTCGAGTTCGAGCGGGACGGCGCGGCGGCCGAGGGCCTCGATGGCGGTGACGGTGTCTTGGAGCGAAGCGAGGGTGCGGCTGGTGATGGCGACATCGGCGCCGGCGCGGGCCAGCGCGAGGGCGAATCCTTGGCCCAGGCCGCGCGAGGCGCCGGAAACGAAGGCCGTCTTGTGCGTGAGATCAAACAACGGGGGCATGGGCCGGAGACTGCACGGCCTCGCGCGGTCTGGCAAGAAAGGAAGCGCCCGCCGGCCCCGCCACCATCATCTCTTGTTCAAGCCCGCGTCGGTTTCGTCGCGCTTTTTGTTGAACCACGCCGCGAAGACGGGGTTGCTCGACGGCTGCTGCGCCGCGGAAAAGGATTGCTGGGCGGCGAGGTTTTTCTTGTCGTCCTCCATCTTGGGATCTTTCGGCAATTCCTTATTGCTGACGTAAACCAGCAGGCTGGTGTCGCCAGCGCGGGGGGTGACCGGTTCACTCACCGCGCCGATATCGGTCTTGGCGGCGGCCTGCTGGATGTCGAAGGCCGCCGGTTCGTTTGGCAGCGGCTTGCGCTGGCTGAAGGTCGGCAGGTCGCGCGGCGCCGGCGCGTCGGCTTCCTGAGCCGCCTCGGCGAAAGATTTGCCGGCTTCCAGCCCGGCCAGGATCTTCTCGCGAAGGGACTTCACATGCTCCGCGAACGCCTTGTCCTGCTTCTCTTGCTTGACCGTGGCGGTGATGGTCTCCTTCGCCTCCTCGAAGGAGAGCGGTTTGGGTTCTTCGATGGAAGCGAGTTCCACGGCGTAATATCCCTCTCCCGGTATTTCCACCAGATCGCTGCGACCTTTTTCCGGCAGGCCGAAGGCGAGGCGGAGCACCTGGAACTTGCTCTTCAATTCCTCCGGGGGCGCTTTTTGGGTGAACGGCTCGGGCGTTTTGACCTCGAGATTGAGTTCGGCGGCGATTTGCGCGAAGGTCTTGTCGCCGCGGTCCTCGGCCACGAGTTGCTCGGAGAACGCGGCCGCCCGCTTGCGATACTCTTTCTCTTTTTCCGTTTTCTTCGCGTCGTCGAGATCCTTCAACTCCTCGGGCGTGGCCTTGGAGATCAGGGTATAAACGATGCCGCGCTTTTCCTCGGTTTTCAGCGACGCGTCGTCCTGATGCTGGTCATACCACGCTTTGAGTTCCTCCTCGGTCACTTCCTGGTTTTCGAATTCTTTCTTCTCCAGCGTCACCACCGACGTGGTGAGCTGCTCGTGCTGCCGGTTGTAGGCGAGATCGACGGCGACCGGAGAGGCCGGGATCTTTTCCCCGACCAAGGCGACGAGTTTGTCGAAAAGGATGGTGTCGGCGAGGGCGGTATAAATGGCCTTGCGGCGCGCGCCGGCTTCGCCGCCGACCGTGTCGATGTAGCTCTTCCACATGGAGGGCGAGAATTTGCCCTCCACCTGGAAAGAGGGCAGGGATTGCAGGCGTTTTTCGATCTCCGCCTCGCTCGCGTTGAGTCCCAATTGGCGGGCCAGCACGCGCACCAGGGCGGTATTGATCGTGAAGTCGTCCGGCGGCGCGTTTTCGTCGTCGGGATTCGTTTGCTGGGTGCGGGAAGCCACCGAGTAGGCCCTGATGATATGCTGATAAACCGGATCGTTGAACTGGGAGAACTGATCGCCGTTCCGGTTCCGGAGACTGTCCAGAATGCCGAGGCTTTGCTTGATGTTCTTCACTTCCTCGGCGGAAAACTTGGCGCCGAGCACGTTGAGGCTGCGGCCGCCGGCCCCGCCGACGCCGCTCCGGGAGCGGCTGTCGGGAAACACGAAGAAGGCGATGCCCAGGATCGCCACGAGGCAGAAGAGGGCATATTGGTGTTTGCGAATGAGAGCGAACATGAAAACGCGGAGTCGGAGATGCGGGTTGGAAAAAGCTGGCCGGCGCGGGCCGGGAAACGGCGGCCCTCCGGGGCGCGGAGGGCAGGCAGCCTAGAACACGGCGCGCGGGCGGCAAACGGATTTTGCGGGCTACCGGTTTCGCCAGGTTGAAAACAGTCCCGTTAGCGGGCGGACCGGATCACGCGGCGGCGACGGGGTTTGGCGAAATCCGCGGCCAGCCCGTCCAAGGCCGCGGTGGGCACGGCGCCATCGAAGGCGACGACGCGGTAGCGCAGCCGGAGCGGTTCGCCGCCCTTGATCGTCAGCGGGCCGGGAGCGATGACGCACGGGTTGAGCATCGAAATGCCGGCGACGTTGTGCCAGCGCGTGGGCGGATTCTCCGGGTGGTTGAGAACCGCGGCGCCGATCGTGGCCCCGGATTTCAAGGCAAGTTGCGCGGCATACCACGGGCGATCCGGCCAATCGGAAGCGGGATCGAGATGCGAAGGCGCCGGCCGGGTGACTTCCCCGTCGGGATCGTGCAGGGTGAGCGTGCCATCCTTGCGCAGGCGGACACAAAAGCCGCTGAACGCCCATTGGCCGAGCGTGGTGTCTTCCGTGGCATGGAACGTGTATTCCAAGTCCAACACGTGGCCGGCGGGCTTGATGAAAACGGCGACGGAAAGCTCCTCGCGCAGCAGTGTCGTTTCGCCGGCCTTCCATTCGTTGGCGGTGGTGAAGGTGGCCCGGCCCCGGCCTTCGGAGCGGCTGTGTCCGGGGAGATTGACGATGCGCCGGTCCTTAGTGGGAGCGGGCTGGCCCCAGCCCCAGAAATCCCCGGCTTCCTTCGCGGTGCGCACTTCCAGCCAAGCGAAGAAAATCCCGCGATGGTGTGGATGGTCGTCGGGTGCGAGATCGGTCAGCGTCACTCCAGAAGGCGTGGTGAACGGGTGGAAATAGCCCGCGCTGTCCGAGGCGGTCTTGGCCTCGGCGGGCTTTTTTCGCCAATAGCGGAGGATTTCTTTTTCGTTCCCCTCTTTGACGATGAACGATTCCTCCGCGGACGTCGCGAACCAATACGGCGGCGCGGCGCTTTCCTGGGCGTCCACGTGGAGCCGCGGTCCCAATGCGGTGGCGGTCAACGTCGCCAAGGCCGCCCGCCGGCTCCACGACCGCGGGGGCGAGGCGGTCGTCGCGAAGGAATGCGTGTCCATGTCCGCCATTCAAGCGCGGGGGTGGCTCTTGTCATAGACCTTTTTCATCCGCTCGACGGTGACCTGCGTGTAAATCTGCGTGGTGCTGAGGCTGGCGTGACCGAGCAGCGACTGCACCGCGCGCAGGTCGGCGCCGTTGTCCAGCAGGTGCGTGGCGAAGCTATGGCGGAGCTTATGCGGCGTGGCCTTGACCGGCACGCCGCTCTGCTCCAGCCGTTGCCGCAGGATGTTATTGATCGAGCGCACGCTGAGCGGCCGGCGGGATTTGCTCAGAAACAGCGGCCCCGTCTGCACCCCGGCGCGCTGGCGGTAACGCTGGATCGCCAGCACAGCGGGCCCACCCAGCGGGCACAACCGCTCTTTGCCGCCCTTGCCCTTCACCTTCACCATGTCGGTGAAAGGATCGATGGCCTCCACGGTCAGCGCCGCCAATTCCGCGCGCCGCAGCCCGGCGGAATAAAACACTTCCAGGATGGCCGCGTCGCGCTCGGCCGCCCACTCCACCGCCTGCTGGGTTTTCGGCTGCGCGACGGGCGTGTCGAGCAGCGTTTCCATCTGCCGGACCGTGAGCACCACCGGCAGCTTCTTTTCCAGCTTGGGCATCTGCACCGACGCCAGCGGACTGATCTCCAGCCCGCGACGTTTGACCAGAAAGGCGTAAAAACTCCGCAACGCCGCGAAGCGCAAGCGGATGGTGGCGCGGCCCAATCGGCTCTTGGCCAGCGTGAACAAATAGTCGCGGAACTGCTCCGGCGTCGCCTCCCGCCAGCCGGTGAAGCCGGCCGCCTCGGCGTGATACGTCTCCAGCGCGTGCCGGTAATTGCGCAAGGTCAGCGGCGAGGCGGTGCGTTCCACCTCCAGGAATTGCAGGAAGTCCCGCACCAACGGATCCACGGGAACGGTGGCCGGGGCGGGCTCTTTCGAACGGACAGGCATCGGCGGGCGGCGGGCGGCCATGCGCGAAGCTTAGGTTTTCCGAAGCACTTCCGCAAGCGGGATGTCCCGGCGTGGCCTATCAGCGATTTTTCTTTTTCCCTTGTTCGCAAGTGACTTGTTTTCAGATCATTTTCAATGAAAGGAAACACGGCGTCCGCCGGGTGGTGGTGATTTCCTGAATCGGTTGCGTTCCAGCCCCTTGGCGCCCTTTGCGCGAACCTCTTTATTATCTCGCGCAGAGGGCGGCAGGTTCCGCTCGTGCCTCGCTCCACCACCGTATCTAATTTTTCATGTCCCTCCGGGACGAGGGGCGAGTCGCCGCGACCATCGTCGCTCATGCGTAAACCCCGGGGCGCCAAGCCCCCAAGATAAAAATGAGACGCCGACGGATGGCATTGCTTACTCATGGATTGGCCCGATGATGGCCTCTATCGGGCGTGCTACTTCTCGACATCGTTAATTTCCACTTCGTTTGAGCCATGAATCCACCAGCTTCTTTTTCTGATCCGATCCCCGACTTGGAGCGCCTTGGCGAAGCCGTGTTGGCCTTGTTGCGGCTGACGGCCTTCACGGAAAAGATCGGCACGCTCTCCGTCACCCGCGATTGGGACGCGCAGAGCCGGCTTCATGAGCAAGGATGGATTGAAAATCCGGTCGGCAAGGCGAAGAGCGTCACCTTCACAGAGGAAGGCCGCGAGCGGGCGCAAGCTCTCTTCGAACGGCTTTTTTACCGGCCCGCCGATCTCCCGCCAACCCCATGATTTTTTCATCCATTGAAGAAATATGAACAAAAATAATATCCAAGAACTTGAAATCCCGCTGGCAATTCATAGCTCTGAGAAGGCCATGGAGTTGGTTAGAATTTGGATAGCGGACAAGAAGTTGATCGTTACACTCAGCGGCAATTTATGGAAAGATCCACGCGCTTGGGGGTTATTGTTGGTGGACTTGGCAAAGCATGTGGCCAATGCGTATGCCCAAAATGGGGAAGAGAAACAAGCGGTGTATGATCGGATTATCGAGGGGTTCATGGCGGAATATTCTCATGCAACGGATGACCCGAAGCCATTATAACCAAGGGAAGCGTTTGAATATATCGAATGTTTTCGATGAATAAGCATCGAATACTCTCCTACTTTCACAAGATAACTACACGGAAAAATAAAGACCGCGGTTTTGCCTTGCCGCCCTTGGCGTTCTTTGCGCGAACCTCTTTATTATCTCGCGCAGAGGGCGCCAAGCCCTCCAAGTCAAAAAAATGAAACAACACCATTCTTCCTCCGAGCCGACTCGACACGGCCTGGGCGGAAGAGGCCAGGTGACGAGGAGGTGTCTCCAAGATCGCCCCGCGAGGCGGGGCGATCTTGTGTTGGCCCGTCGGCGCTGCTACAACTCCCGGACGCGGAAGAAGCTCACTGAACCATCGGGGAGCAGGCCGGCGGGAGCCACAAAGGCGCTGACTTGGCCGGTGATGGTGGTGGTGGCGCCACCCGAGGCGACGCTGCCGAATCCCGGAGCGGGGGTCCAGCGGGCGGCGCTCGCCGGCGTGTCGGCCGGCTGAAGACCGTTGCTGTAGTCCAGCGCGTAGGTTTTATCCGGCTGCGATTGGAAGGTCAGGCTGAATTGCCCGGTCGCGGGATCGAAGGTGAAGGCGGTGACGGCGAGGTCGGCGGGCGCGGCTGCGGTGGGATCGACCAAGGCGAAGCCGGTGATGTCCTGCACGACTTCGCCGCCGCCTTTGGCGATGAGCGGCAGGACGGCGAAATCACCGGCGGGTTCGGCGCCGCCGATCACTTCCCAATACGCGCCGCCCGCGATTTCGAAGAACATCGTCTTCACCTGATACACGCCGGCGGACAGCAGGACGCGGCCGATGGTGCGGCTGTTGCCGGTGGGCACGTCCGTGCGCAGGACGTTGGCGGCGCCGGAGGCGGAGTCGCTATCGACCACGGCGGCGTTGGTGGCATTGGTGACCAATTCCGACTCGAAGGAAGGGTCCTCCAGCCCACCGGTGCCGTAGAGCGCGAGATACCCGCCGTCATCGCCTTCGAAGCCGAGACGATAATAGCCTTCGGCGGGAATGACGAGTTGGCCGGTGGCGCGCACGGCGAAATAGTTGTCCTCCGCTGGGGTGTTCAACGGCCAGGGCACGTCGCCGGGGATGCTGCCGGGGCCGCCGCTTTGGGGATCGTGGAAATTGATCGCGTCCCAAGTGCTGACTTTGGCCGCCGGGGCGGTGTCGTCAGCCAGGGTTTCTTCGATGGCCGCTTCGCCATCGGCGACGAGCCAGGAGGCCGGGGCCTCGCCTTCGGGGAAGACTTTGGCGACGGAGCTTTCCACCGTCCAGCCCGGCTCCGCGACGCCGAGGCCGGTGACGGGGCCGCCCGGATACCCGACGGGGCGCCAGACGGGGGTGGTGCCCGCACCGTGCGGATGCGCGCCGCCGGCCACGGCCAATTCGTAGAAGAACCCGCCGCCGCCTTCCCAATGCACATATTCGAGATCGTAGAGGCCGGCGGCCAGGGTGATGACGCCGCGCGTGTTGGAGTCGCCGGTGCCGGCTTCGAAGAACATCACATTGGGCGTGGAGCGCTCGTAGCGGCCATTGGCGACGCTCGAATCCACGTGCGAGACGCGGTTGAAATGCGGGTCGGGTCCGTCCACGCCGCGGATGCGGAAGAGGAAGCCGTCATCGCCGCGTGCGGAGAAGGTGTAGTCGCCGGCCTGCGTGACCTGGATGCGGCCTTTGGCGACGGTGATGACGCGGTCCTGAGTGCCGAGTTCCTCAAAGCCGGGGAATGGCACGTCATTGGGGATGTCGCCGGAGATGCCGGTATTGCCCGGATCGCGCGCATTGAGGAACGGCCGTTGCGCGTCGATGGTCAGGTCGTCCGCATCCTCCGGGGCGCGCGTGGTGGTCTGGAGGAAGGTGAGCGTGTGGGCCAGGGTGTCGGGCGTATTGACGTTCAGCTCGTCATTGCCGTCATCGGGCGTGTCGTCGATGTGGGCCTGGAGATAGGTGCGGATGCCCCAATGGCCGGCGGTGCCGAGGGGGCCGGGCAGGGTTTCCGGGAAGCGGGACACGAAGGGAATCGACGTCACCGAGGGATCGTCGGGATTGCCCACCAGTTGCCAATAGGCGTCGCGCTCCTCGCGGTTGTTTCCAGGAGCCCAGGACAGTTCCCAAAACGCGCCGCCGCCGCCTTCGAAGGCGACGAACTGCACGTCGTAGGCGCCGGGCGCGGAGAATGTGTAAACGCCGCGGGTGGAGGAATCGCCGGTGAAGCCGGGATGGACCAGCGTTTGCGGATCGCCGGTGTCGATGACGCCGTTGCCGTAGCTGGTGGTGAACCGTCCGGTGTAGCCATCCGGACCGCCGCTGATGCGCAGACCGAAGCCGTCGTCGCTGCGCGCGTAAAAGGTGTATTCCCCGGCCGCGGGCACGACGAGTTGCGTTTTAGCCACGACCATGAGGTTGTCGTCATCGCCGGGCGTATCGGACAGGAAGGGGAAGTCGTTGTTGAAGCTGCCTTTGTTGGGCGCTCCCACCGCATCGCCGTCGGAATGGTTGATGACCGGCACGTTCGCGGCCTCCACCAGTGAGTTGTCTTCCGGATCCGGATCCGTCGCCGGTTGGGTCTGCGCGTAGGCGACGGCGACATCCAGCCCGGTGCCCCATCCGTCGGTCTTGCGCAATTCACGCACGCCCCAGAAGCCCACACCGCCCGCCGGCCCCGGCAGCGGCTCGAGGGGGAAGTAGGGCGCTCGCAGATCGCCCGCGCTGAGGATTTCCACGTTGGATTGGTCCCGGACCGTCAGCCGGTAACTGTGCAGGCTGCCCAGCGGCAGCGCGGCGGGCGGCTCGTAGGTGACCACGATGACGCCCGCCTCCTTGTTCACGGTCGCGGACGCGGTGACATCCACGTCGTCCACCAGCAGCACGAGCGTGGCCGGATTCGTCGTGCTGGAGGCGCTATCCGTGACTTCGAAGCGGAAGCCATCGTGAGAGAGCCGGCTGAGCGAGACGACCGCTCCCTCGTAAACCGGCAGATCAGCGCTCATGGCCGTGGTGATTTCCTCCGGCGTCAGCACCACGTCGGGAAAGACTTTCACTTCATCCAATTGGCCGTTGAACGAGCCGGTGCCGGTGAAGGTGCCGATGAGGACGTTGACATCCTGGATCGACACCGACGCGCTGGCGCCGGGTCCGGCGACCAGAGCGCCATTGACGTAGATCGATTGGCTGGTGCCCTCGTTGACCCACGCCACATGCTGCCACACGCCGGGTTGCGTGGTGCCGCCGGCCACGTCATCACCCC
Organism: uncultured Enterobacteriaceae bacterium; assembly: GCA_964596095.1. Lineage (GTDB taxonomy): Bacteria > Verrucomicrobiota > Verrucomicrobiia > Verrucomicrobiales > V1-33 > CAJBME01. The sequence continues at coordinate 1,887 of CAZQUC010000126.1, read as the reverse complement.
AATGCCCGCTGTGAAAAGCGCCGCCGCGCATGCCCAGGTGGAGCAGGCTGGTGTCGCCCGCCTGGCCGAAGACCATGTTGTCGCCGGTCTGATTGGCGGGTTTCACCCACGCCATCGCCGTGTAATCGCGCGAGGTGGCCAGTCCGCTGGTGAAGCCGAGATCGTCCGGCAGGATCCCCGTGTCGATATGCGGCGCGGCGAGATTGCCTAATTCGTCGTTACCGGGATTGAAGCTCAAACTGCGGCCCAGCGCGTAGCGGACGCCATTGACGGCGACGGTTTCGCCGCTGACCAGGCTCATCAGGATGGGGTTGACTAGCATGCCATTCACGGACGCGCCGGGCGCGAGATTGACCGTGGTGGTATCGATGGTGAGATCGCTCAGGTCTTCGAAGCTGTAACGGAGCGACGGCGTTTGCGCCCCCAGCCCGTGAAGGCCGGCGAGACTTCCTGCGAGGAGCAAACGAACGATGGAGGAACGTGGAGTGATCTGGTTTTTTTTCATGGTAGGGGTGGGAGGAAGACATGGCAACACCACCGCTCCTTGCTTCGGGTCGCCCTTCCGGTGACTCTCACCGGGTGATCCACCGTCGAGGCCGCGGAACCGGCGCGTTTCCTCCGATCAGAGCGGAGAAGACGGCAGGTTCGTGGGCGGGTGGATTCAGTATTGGGGGTTGCGAAGCTGAACCGGGGGTTGGGACACGCCCTTTATTCATCCCCAAAACCCGGCGATGTCCACATTAATTAGGTGACGCTTGTTTCGTGGCACGGGCCGCGCCGGAGGGACATATCGGGAAGGCGCCGCTTGATCGGCGGTGATGATGTTGGTTATCATGGCGCTGTCTTCGACAGTTCCGGCCCCGCGCCGGTCACCACAATCCGTGCCCGCATTCCGATGAAACCCCGACGCTCTTTCTCTTCGCTCTCTGTGACCCACCTGCTGCCCGTCGCGGCGGCGGGATGGTGCCTCTTCACTGGATCGCCCGCCGCCACTGCGGAGGAGCTGCCGGTCATTCCGGTCGGCGAAGACGCGTATCTGCAATGGGACCGCTGGCCGTATCAGCGGATCGGCGCGCGGGCTTACATGCGGAGCACCTACGACCGGCGAGGCGGCAACGAATCGGCCGACGCGAGCCATTTTCTGTATCAGGAATCGAAGACCTTCAACGTGACGCTGGACGTGGCCGGGCCGGGCATGCTGTATTTCGCGCGCTACAACCATTGGCACGGCAGCCCGTGGCATTACGAGGTGGACGGGACGGATCACATCGTGCAGGAAACCTCGACCGCCGACCCGCTCCATCCCGCGCCGGGATCGGTCTTTTTGCCGGAGGCGCTCTTTCCGCATCCGCTGGCCTGGACATGGTCCACGACCAAAGGCGCGGATCTCTCCTGGGCGCCGATCGGGTTCGAGAAATCCTTCCGCATGGCCTACACGCGGACGCGTTACGGCACGGGATATTACATTTACCATCAGTTCGTGCCCGGCGCGCCGCTCTCGCGGCCGATCACGACATGGAACGAGCGGTCGTTTCCCGACCGGCGGGTGCTCGACCTGCTGCGCCGCGCCGGCACGGACCTCGCGCCGCAGGCCGCCACGCTGGAAGGCCGCGCGTTGGGCGTGGTGGAAGACCACGGGCGCCTCGACCTGCCCGCGCAGGATGAGGTGACGCTCGCCACCTGGCGCTCCGGTCCGTCGATGGTGCGGGCGCTGGAGTTCTCCGTGCCGCGCGAGCAGGCCGTGGCCTTCTCGAATGCGCGCCTTAAGATCACGTGGGACGGCCGGGCCGAGCCGTCGGTGGATGCGCCGGTTGCGTTGTTTTACGGAACGGGCACCCTCTACAATCGCGACGACCGCGAGTATCTGGTCAAAGGCTTGCCCATCCA
>CAZQUC010000125.1:0-10753 GCA_964596095.1 uncultured Enterobacteriaceae bacterium | reverse complement strand
CGGTATTGATGCTGACGGCGCTCATCGCGCCGCGCGAAACCGGCGGCCAGCCCACCGAGCGCGGCGATCTCACCATGATCGCCAAGCCGGTCAGTTTGCCGAACCTGTTGAAGGCGATCGAAGAGAAGTTGGGAGGGTGAATTGGCGCGGCATCAGTGGCGGCGGCGCGCAGTGCGGACCCGGTAGAGGCGCTCCGTGAAGCCGCCCTCCGTGGTGAAGGCCGCCGCCAAGGCGGCGATCTGGCGGTCCAGGAGAGCGCAGGCCACGCCGATGAGGACGAGCGCGGCGTTGGCGGCGAGTTCGGGGTAGGTCGGTTTGGGGGACAAGATGGACGAAATGGACGGGCTGCGTTTGGGGCGTCCATGCTGTCCATCTCGTCCATGCTGTCCATGTTGTTCTCTCACCCAGGCGGCTACCTCCTCCACCGTGGCGCAGCGCCTCGCCACCAGCGCCCTCCGGCGCGGGTCATCGGGGGACCAGAGCGGCAGGCGGCGGTGCCGCAGGTAGTCTTCGTAGTCCAGTTTCAGTTCGGTCTTCTTGGAGGTGCCGCTGGCCTGGCTGCCTTCCGCGATGTTCTGCACGCCGCTCCGCGCCGCTTGCACCATTTGGTCATGGGTGCGGCTCCTCCTGTCGAGATAGCGGTCGCAGAAGCGCGTTGTCACGTCATAGCAAAGCTGCGCCATCTGAAAGCTCTTCAGCTTCCGGTAGCCGCCATGCTTCGGAATGAGAGGTTCGGGCTCTATTAACCTGCATTTTCTCACACTCTGATTATTTGTCCACCTTCAAGCCTCCAACAACCTCACCCCATTCCCCGGCGCATCCGGAAAGACCGGCCGCCCATGGTCGAGCCACACGCCGCTGGCGATGTCCTTGGCGATGAGCACGGAACCATCCATGTCCACATAATCCAACAACGGCAGCAGTTGGCCGATGGCGCTGATACCGACGGACGACTCGCTCATGCAGCCGACCATCACTTGCAGATCCAGGTCGCGCGCCTGGGCGATCATACGGCGCGCGGGGGTGAGGCCGCCGGCTTTGGTGAGCTTGATATTGATGCCGTCGAAGATCCCCGCGCAGCGCGCCACGTCCTCCTCCACCTGGCAGCTTTCATCCGCGATGACGGGCAACACGCAGTGTTCCTTGAGCTGCTTCATGCCCTCCCAGTCGTCGCGTTTCAAGGGTTGCTCCAAAAATTCCACGCCGAGGTCTTTCAACTCCGGCGCGTAGGCGATGGTTTGCTCGGCGGTCCAGGCGGTGTTGGCGTCGATGCGGAAGACGGCATCGGTGTGCCGGCGCAACGCGCGCACGATGGCGAGATCGTTCTCGGTCCCGAGCTTGATCTTGTAAATCGGCCAGCCATCGAACTCCTTCATTTTCGCGACCATGACGTCGATCTCATCGATGCCGATGGTGTAGTCGCTCAATGGCACGCGATTCAGGGTGAGGCCCCAGAGTTTCCAGACCGGCTCGCCGAGGCGCTTGCCCCACAGGTCGTGCGCGGCTTCGTCGAGAGCGCAGAGGGCGAAGGGATTGTCTTTCAGCGCGGGCTGGACGCGGCTCCAGTATTCCTCCGGCGTGGTCAGCGGCGTGCTTTCGATGACGGGACGCGCAGCCTCCAACGCGGCGCGCATCGAGGCCGGCGTGTAGGCGTGCCACGCGTGGGACGAAGCGCCTTCGCCATAGCCCCGGAGGCCGGCATCCTCCAGCGTGATGAGCAGATTGTGCTGCACGGTGGTGGTGCCGAGCGCGATGGTGAACGGATGCCGCAGCGGCAGATGGATGTCTTCGATGATGAGTTTCACAATGGAGCGAGCGGTGGTGGCAGAGGACGCATCTTGGCGGGAGGGCGGTTGCGCAAGCGCAAACCGGTCCCCGATCCCCAGCAATTTCCCCGCCGATTTCCGGGTTGCATGGCGGGTCGGCTCGCCAAAATGGCCCCTCCCATGAATGACATCCGTATCCAATTCCAGACCAGCCGGGGCGACATCGACATCACCCTGCTGCCTTCCCGCGCGCCCGTGACCTGCGCCAACTTCCTCAATCTCGCGAAACGCGGGTTCTACGACGGCCTGACCTTCCATCGCGTCATCCCCAACTTCATGATCCAGGGCGGCGATCCCGACGGCGTGGGCAGCGGCGGGCCGGGCTACAAATTCGACGACGAGTGCCACCGCGACCTGACCTTCAACCGCCCCGGCCTGCTCGCGATGGCCAATGCCGGCATTCGCAACGGCATGGGCACCAATGGCAGCCAGTTCTTCATCACTCATGTGCCGACGGACTGGCTCAATGGCAAGCACACCATCTTCGGCACGGTGACCACCGGCCAGGACATCGTCGATGCCGTCAAGCAAGGCGACACCATCAAGGGCATCGTGATCCACGATTCCACGGACGATCTCTTCGCCGCGCAGGCCAAGCGGATCGAAGAGTGGAACAAGATCCTGGGTTGAGCCGACGCTCCCCGCACCGGGCAGACGCGCGGCGTGTGCATTCCCCGGCCCTCGACTCAGGCGGGGCCGATGTTGTATGAGCCGGGACCGGAGAGAAACTCGAACTGAAATTTCACCATCACGCCCACAATGCCTGCTCCGTCACCATCCATTGTCCCTGCGAGTTCTCCCACAAACGCGTCGGCGTCCGCTGGTCTCAGCCGCCGCCGTTTCGTGTCCATGCTGGCCGCGACCGCTCCACTGACCGGTGGGATGCGCGCCGAGTCGGCGGACGAAACATCTCCCGTCGCCGCGAAATGGGCCGACGGACTGGACCGCGTGATGAAGGAATTCATGGAGCCGCGGAAAGTGCCAGGTGGCTCGCTGGCGGTGGTCAAGGACGGGCGGTTGGTCTTCGCGAAGGGTTATGGCTGGGCGAACCGGGAGAAAGAAGAGCCGGTGAGGCCGGATTCCTTGTTCCGCACCGCCAGCATTTCCAAGCCCTTCACGGCGATGGCGGTGCTGAGGCTGGTGGAGGCGGAAAAGCTCAAACTGGATCAGCCGATGCTCGACTTTTTCCCCGAGCCGCCGCACTTGGAGGAAGGCAAGGAAATGGACGCGCGTCTGCGCCAGGTCACCATTCGTCATCTGTTGCAACACACCGGCGGGTGGGATCGGGACGTGAGCGGCGATCCCATGTTCAAGTCCTCGTTCATTGCGGAGCAAACCGGCACGCCGGCACCCGCCGGCCAAGCAGCGATCATCTCGTATGTGCTCGGGCAGCCCTTGGATTTCGCGCCCGGCGAGCGGTATGCCTATTCCAATTTCGGCTACTGTTTGCTCGGCCGGATCATCGAAAAACTCAGCGGCCAGGCTTACGACCGGTATGTCCAGGAGGCGGTGCTCGCGCCGTGCGGAATCAAGCACATGCGGCTGGGCGCTTCCAAGGAAAGCGAGCGGGCGGAGAACGAAGTGAAGTATTACATGCCCGACGAGGGCCAGACGAAAAGCGTCTTTGCGGACCAAGAGGAAGAAGTGCCGTGGCCGTATGGCGGATTCTATTTCGAGCCGATGGATTCGCATGGCGGCTGGATCGCCTCGGCGGTCGATCTGGTGCGACTGACGGCGGCGCTGGCCGACGGCACGAAGCAACCGCTGCTGCCGCCAGCTTTCAAAGCCCTCTTGTTCGAGCCGCCGGCGCCGCCCGCCTCGCGGCATGAAAACGGCACACTCAAGGATAATTTCTACACGTGCGGCTGGATGGTCCGGCAGCAGGACGGCCGGTTTGTCCGCTACTCGCACAACGGCAGCCTGCCCGGCACCTGGACCATCCTGACCCAACGCGCCGACGGCGTCTCGTGGGCCGTGCTCTTCAACCAGCGTTCCGGCGACCGGAAGCTCAATGACTTCGACATCGACGGCGCGCTCAACACGTGGTTCGACGAGGTCAAAGATTACCCGGAAGGCGACTTGTGGTGAGTCGTGGCGGGGGCGTCAGGTTAAAGACTCCTCTCACTTCAATCCAAAGGAATTGCGACTCAAAGCCCAGGGTTGGCGCGACGACAGGAGTGCCTACCCTGGGTCGGCGTTCCCAACTTTCGAAACCCCAACGGGGTTTCGGCCTCTTCGATGGTGGCGTCAGAGCGAGGGAAATCCACCCCTCGGCGGAGCTACAACCGCGTTGCGGTTGCCTCGATGGGGGGCCTGGACCCAGGGTAGGCGCTCCTTCGTCGCGCCAACCCTGGGCTGGAGGGCGAGGCCCCGTTGGGGCCTTCTTCGCGCGAAGCCCCATACCAAAGTCACACATTTTCAACAAGAAATCCCGCGGGAATGATTCGCTAACCTGACGCCGGTGGGCGGGACGCCCCCGCCACGAGCCACGAGCGTCACGCGTTTTTCGCGCGTTTCTGCTCGCGGGTGACGAATTTGCCGAGCTTCATCACGAAATGCAGCGCGATGCCGACGGCGGCCATAATGGTGGCGTAGATGGGCCACTTGTCGGCAGGGTTGTTGGCGACGGTGAAGACGGAATAGCGCTTGTCGCCGCTGCGCGGATCCCAATTGGTCGGCCCCCAGGCGGTTTGGTAAAGCGTGTAGCCATCGGAGCGCAGCGGCTTGTTCATCTCGATCTTGAATTTGTGATCGACCCCGAACCGCCGGTAGGTGATGTCGCTGGCGAAGACTTTGTTCTTCATCGTGCCGGGGAAGTATTCGTGCGTGAACTTGTCGAGCGTGACGGTGAAGGGCAGCTCCCAGGTCTGGCGCGTGAGGCGCAGCGTGAAGGCTCGGCCGTCCGCGGTGCGATGGGTGACGGGCACGACGGCAGGCTCCCACAGCAGGATGGGCTTGGTCGTGCCATCCGCGTCCTTGAGGGTCACGTAAGCGCCGGCGAGATTGGCTTCGGCCTCTTTTTCCAGCGGATGCGGGACGAGGTAATAATTGTCCACCACGGTCAGATTGGCGGGCGCGGGCCGCATGGCGTCGGATTCGGCCACGGCATTGCGCACGTAATTGGTGACGGTGAGCTCAAAAGGTAGCGAGGCGTGGAAAAACGCGCGCGTCCTGCCGTTCACGCAATCTTCCAATCGCCCCTCGGGAATGACGAGCACGGGCGAGTCCGCGCCGACTTCGGTGATCTCCAGCACGCGGTGGTGATGACTGGTGAAGACCGCGCCGCTTTCTTCTTCGTAAAGCTGAAGGTAGCCCTCACGCTTGAAGAAAAACGAAACCCCGCCCGCGGCCAGCAGGAAGAGGATGGAGAAATGCGCGAGGACGACGCCGACGTTCCGCCGGTTCTTGCGGATGCGGATGATGCCGCCGCAGAGCATGTTCACGAAGAGGATGCCCATGAGCAGGAACGCGCCGGGCAGCGGCACTTTGAGCGGGCCGAGATCGTGCCAGAGAAAGACGGAGTCGAAGTATTTCTTCTGCACGTCGTAAAGGCTGTGATCCACCTGCTCGATGGTGCCGAGCCAAGTCAGCAGCAGCAGGAACGAGAGCACGACCACGCCGACACCGAAGGAGGCCAGGAAGGCGAAGATCCGCGCGGGCCACGAACGGCGCGGCCGGGGCACAGCGGCAGGCGACGGCGCATTTTCCGCCGGGGGCGGGGTGGCGGCCGCCGGTTTGGGCGTGGGTTCGGAAGCGGGTGTGGACATGGCAAAAAATCAGCGGGCCGAAGAAAAATCGTTCAACGCCGGGGTTTCGGAGTGAGATACAGGGAAGCGACGAAGGCATCGAAGTTGGCGGCTTCTTTGGCGATGAGATCGGCGGGACCGGTCATTTTCACGGTGAGGGTGACATTGCCCTCGGCGCGCAGCAACCCGCGCAGCCGCCAGTTCTCTTTCGCCGCTTCGCCCATGCCGGTGTAGGCGCCGGTGGCGTCGATGACCTTGGCGGGGCGCTCGAAAATATCCAACTGGGGCAGCGCGTTGGCTTCCTCCTGCGTCAGGTCTTCCTTGCCGATCTGCCGCAGCCAGCGGTTGAGATTGCCCAACTCGTCGCCGCCGTCGATGATGGACAAATAGCACTCGCCTTCGCCCTGCGGACCAAAGACGAAATTCGCCTGCCGGAACTGGGTGCGCGCCGCTTCTTTCCACCCCGGCGGCAACGTCCAGCGATATGATTCGGCCGCGGGGAAACTGTTGGCATAGGCGACATCGAGCCGGGCGTGGGGTTCGCTGGTGTGGCGCGGGCGGGAGTCGGCGATCTCCTCGCGGTCGGCGCCTCCGCACGCGGCGCAGGCGGCCGCGGCCGTCGCCAGCGCGGCGCGGGAAAGCCATGGAGTGATGAAGGACAACAACGGGTGTGGCATCGGAAACAAAGCGACGGTCACCGGAGAAATCGTGTCGCCGGTGGGAATGAAAACGAACGGAGGCGGGCGGCGCGGTGGACGGCTTCCCGGCGAGTCATGTGAGCGGGACGCGCCACTGGATGTGGGCCGGCGGCGCGAGAGAACAGGGCCTTACTGCAAGTCGGCGGGCACTTCCAATTCCTTGTTTTTTTTCTGCGCGTCGGCCCCTTGGGCGATCCACCATTTCAGCAAGGCGATGTCTTTTTCGGTCGGCTGCGGTTTGTCCTCCGGCGGCATATGGTCGTCGTGATCCAAGGGCAGCAAGAGGCGGACGAGCACGGAGCTTTCGTCGGGCTTGCCCGGCACGATGCCGGCGCCGGCGTCCTTACCGCCTTTCACCAACGCTTCGTAGGTGTGGGCCGCGAAACCGCCGCGCTGTTTTTCCGAGCCGTGGCAACTGACGCAGGTGCGCTCCAGCACCGGCACGATGCGGCTGGTGAAAAAGGCCGCTTCGGGGTCGGGGGGCGCGGCTGCGGATGGTTCCGCCGGCGGAGGCTCCGGCGCGGCGGGCGGCGGAGGGGGCGCAGGCCGGCCGATTTCCAGATTCCATCCGAGATTGATGATGAGCGCGGTATTGCCGGCGTGGAGTTTTTCCGCGCCTTCCTTGGTCGCCTTCGTTTCCCACGCGTAGAGCCGCGTGAGCTTTTTCAAGCCCGCGAGTTTTTCCAGTCCGGCGTCGGTCACCGCCGTGTTGAACAAGTTGAGATACTCCAGATTTTCCAAGCCCTGGAGATGATCCAGCCCGGCGTCGGTGATGGGCGTGTTTTCCAGGCGCAACCGTTGCAGGTTTTTCATCGGCGCGAGCGCGGCCAGGCCGGCGTCGGTCACCTTGGTGCGGGCAAGATTGACCTCGACCAGGTGCGGCGCGAGCGGTGCAAGCTTGGCCAACGCCGCATCGTCGAATTTATCCGCCACATTGACGGCGGTGAACATCAGGCCGGTGTCACTTTGCGACAACTGGAGGATGGTCACGCCGAGTTCGTTGCTGATCTGGGCGATGGCGGCCTTCGTGGCTTCGTCGAGTTCCTTGGGCGCGATGACCGGCTTCGGCGCTTCCTTGGGCGGCTCCACCACCAGCGCGGCCAAGGCCAGCGCGACGGGCTTCAATTCCTCGGGCACTTCCGCGTCTTTCAACGGCACGTCGGCTTTCGCGCCGGCGTCGATCCACCATTTGATGAGCGCGATTTCCTCCGGCTTCGGCTGCGGCTTGTCGGAGGGCGGCATGTGGTCGTCATGATCCACCGGCAACGCCATGCGTTTGAAAATCTCGCTTTCGCCGGATTGGCCGGGCACGATCCCCGGCAACTCGCTGCCGCCGCCTTTGGTGATCAACTCCAGCGAGGTCATCTCCAGCTTGCCGCGTTTTTTGTCCGCCGTGTGGCAGGACAGGCACGTGCTGTCGAAGACTTTTTGGATGACGCCGGAAAAAAGCGGCGCGTCTTCCGGCGCTTGGGCGAAAGCCGACGGCGCGGGGAGCACCGCCAGCGCGAACGTGGCGAGGGGGAGGAGAACCAAGCCGCGGCGGAACAGCGCGGATGGGGGTTGGGCAAAACGCGGGCAACTCATAATCGGAAAGCAAAGTGGACGAAAAGCGACAGGCCAGCGTCCTCCACCGGACCGCCAAGTCAAGCCGGCCGCGCCGCCACTCCCTGTAGCCGTCTCTAGGCGGTTGCCCGAAGCGTCCGCCGGTTTCCTCGCGGCCATCGCCACATTATCCCATTATCCTCCCATCTCCCCATTGACACTCCGCCGCCGCGGGACATTTACTCCGCCGTGATGACTGCGTTTCTCCGCCGGGGAGGGCTGTGCTTGGCCGGCGCGTTGCTGCTCGGCGCGTGCGGCACGCCGACGAATGCCATTTCCAAGGTGAAAATCTACCGGCTGCCGCTCGACACCAACCAACCGGGAAGCAGCGACCGGGCGATCGTGTTCGAGCGCCGGCACCGCCTGCATGGCGCGGTGACCAGCGACGACATCAAGGCACGCTCCGGGAATTATTATACCGTGTTCTGGTCGCTCGCTGACACCAAGACCAAGGAGCCGGTCACCCTGCGCTTCCGCTACCGCCAAGCCGTCACCGGGCCGAAAATCCACGTCATCGACCAACGCATCGACCACCCCAAAAGCTCCAACATCGCCGAATTCCAAGTCATCGGCGAAGCCTACGAAAAGCAGGGCAAGGTTCTGGCCTGGCAGCTCGAATTGCGGCGCGGGAACGAGGTGCTGGCCACCCGCCAATCTTATTTGTGGAAATAGCCCCCGATTCGTTTTCCACCGTTTGACCCGTCCGCGCTTTGCGTTATATTATTCATTGTAAACCATCGCCCTCGTTTGCAAACCACACTGACATCCACGGCCCGCCTGCTGGCGGCGCGATTCAACAAGCTGCTTTGGCTGCGTGTCGAAGGCAAGGGCAGTTTTGCCATCAGCCCGCAGCTCCAGCGGTATGCGCTTCATCAGATCGATGAAGGAGAGCGCGAATTTGTCGTTGACCTTGAACGATGTTCAACCATGGACTCCACCTTCATGGGCACGTTGACCGGCCTCGCGGTGCGTCTGATGGATTACCCCGGCGGCCAGTTGCAGGTCGTCAATGCCAACGAGAAGAATCTGAATTTGTTGGAGAATCTGGGGCTGGACAATATTTTTGCGGTGGATCGGGATGGCAGCACGCGGCGGGAGGAGCGGGAATTGATCGCGGAGGAGTTGGAACGGGAAAACGCGCAGGACGTGTGCGCCGCCACGGAGCCGGTGGACAAAAAAACGGCCGCCGGCTGCATGATCGAAGCCCACGAAAACCTGGCTAAAGCCAACGCCGCCAACGCGCCGAAATTCCGCGACGTGATCGAATGTCTGAAACGGGAATGGGAGACACAGCCCGCCTGACACCTCCGCCATGTGGAAAGTGGCGATCATTCTCGCGCTGGTCGTCTTGTCCGGCTTTCTGACGTGGCGCTGGCTGCGCCGCCGGCGGCAAGCGCTCCAGGCAAGCCAGGATGTGGAGGAACTGCGCACGGAACTGGCCACGCTGGAAGAAAGCCATTCCGCCCTCAACCGCATCCACAAGCTCCAGGCGGCGGAGGAAAACCGCATGTTCGGGTTCCTGCACGAGCTGGCCGCCACCTTGTCCTCCGACCTTTCGCCCGGCAAGCTCCACCGGCGCATCGTCAAGGGAGTCGTCGAAGTCGTGGAAGCGAAAGGCGGCGCGCTCTACCTGCACGACGACCAGCGCCGCCTGCTGGTCCCGGCCCGATTGACCAAGAACTGCCCGCCCTTGATCGAACTTTCCCCCGAGCACCTGGCGCGCCTCGGCGAAGGCCACGCCGCCCTGCACAGCTTCCTGCGTCTGCAAAGCCTCGCCGACACCGAGGGCGCGCTGGGCGAGGTTTTCCAATCCGGCCGCTCGCTGGTGCTGGCGGACCTGCACGCGCATCCCGGGTTTTCCCACCTCGACGCGCCGCCGGACCGCGCCCTGGCCGTGATGATGGCGCCGCTCAATTACGGGCCGAAACGGCTCGGCGTGCTCGCCGCCGCCCGCCCCGCCTCGCGCGGGGCGTTCACCACGCACGATTTCGCCATCTTCACCTCGCTCGCCGAGCAAAGCGCCTTCGCGCTCGGCAATGCGATGGTCAACCGCGAGGCCGCGGACAAACGCCGGATGGAAGAGGAACTCGCCCGCGCCAGCGAAATCCAGCGCGTGCTCCTGCCCTCCGCGCCGCCTCCCGTCGCCGGCTACGTCCTGGCCGCCGCCTACCAGCCGGCCCAAACCGTCAGCGGCGATTATTACGACTTCTTCCCGCTGGATGACACCCATCTCGGCCTCGTCATCGCCGACGTGTCCGGCAAGGGCCTGCCCGCCGGCCTCGTCATGGCCACCTGCCGCGGCCTGCTCCGCTCGGGCGCGCCGCGCCATCTTTCCCCCGTCGCCGCCTTACAGGAAGTCAACCGCCTGCTCTTCGCCGACATCCGGCAGGATATGTTCGTCAGCCTCGCCTACGCGGTGCTGGATTTCACCACCGGCGACATCCGGCTCGCCCGCGCCGGGCACGATCCCCTGCTGCTCTTCCGCAAGGCAACCGGCAGCATCGAGGAACTCAAGCCGCCCGGCCTCGCGCTCGGCGTGGATAAAGGCACGGTCTTCGACCGCGCCACCCGCGAACAAACCTTCCACCTCGCGCCCGGCGACCGCCTGTTGTTCTACACCGACGGCATCACCGAAGCGATGGACAAAAAAAGCCTGGAGGAATTCGGCCCCGCGCGCCTCGCCACCGCCTTCCGCGAAGCCGCCCTGCAAAACCTCCCCGCCGCCGCCGTGCTCGACGCCCTCCGCGCCCAAGTCACCGCCTTCGCTACCGGCGCCCGCCAGCACGATGACATCACGCTGCTCATTCTGGAGCGTGTGCTGGAAGGGGCGGAGGGACGGACATAACCCGCGCCCGCGGTTCACTCTCAATCTTCTCGCGCT
>CAZQUC010000124.1:0-10784 GCA_964596095.1 uncultured Enterobacteriaceae bacterium | reverse complement strand
CCGGACGACGCGGTCATCGAGCCGGGACAGTTCCTGGTCATCGCGACGAATGCCTATGTCTTCGCCGGGCATTACGGGTTCGATCCCGATTTTGAAGGCTGGTGGGAGGACGCGGAGGGCAACCCCGGCTACCCGGAAGGCGACAACCCCGACGTGCCCAATCTGACCACCGACTGGGACTGGGATCCGGACGGCGGCATCATCAACATGAGCAACACCAACGACCACGTCTTCTTGCGCGATGCCGAAGGCACGGTGGTGGATCGCGTGGCCTGGGGCAACACCACCAGCCCCAATCTCGACCCCAACGCGGAAGCCGACGGCCAGAGTTGGTATCGGATCGATCCCACGACTGACACTGACTCGCCAGAAGACTGGGCGCTGACGCCGCTGGAGATCCGGTCCACGCCCGGAACCCAGCCGGTGGCGGTGGTGTTCGACGCCGTCATCGAAGAGAGCGCGTTCGGTCCGTTGTTGCGGTGGAACGAGGCGGGCGGATCGGTCACCTACCGCGTGCAACTGTCTGAGGATTTGCAAGAGTGGACCGATGAAGCCCTGGAGTTGACCGAACTGGAATGGCCGCTGCCCCGGCCGCTGCCTCCGCAGGTTTTCTTCCGGGTGTGGGCCGATCCCGCAAACTGATCCCTCTGGCTTTTGGAGTGCGGACGGCTTGCCTCCGCTCTGGGGGAGAGGGGCTTGCCCCTCGCGGCGGATCACATCGACTCCCTTCATCCACCCGTCCCTTCCCTCTCCTCCAGGGGTCTCTCCACCCCTCCCAACCCCACACCGGCAAGCCGGTGCCTCAAAAAAAGCGGAGGCAAGCCTCCGCACTCCAGATGCTCTCCGAGGCGTTTCCCAAGCGCCTTTTCTCACCGCCTCCACCAATTTACAACACCACCCGCCGAAGCCGGAGGGCGTTGGCGATGACGGAGACGGAGCTGAGGCTCATGGCCAATCCGGCGAGCATGGGGCTGAGCAGCCAGCCGGTGAAGGGATACAACACGCCGGCGGCCACGGGAATGCCGACGGCATTGTAGAGAAATGCGAAGAGGAGATTCTGCCGGATGTTGCGCAACGTGGCGCGGCTGAGACGAATGGCTTTGACGATGCCGCGCAGGTCGCCCTTGACCAACGTGAGGCCGGCGCTTTGCAACGCGACATCGGAACCCGCGCCCATCGCGAGACCGGCGTCGGCCTGCGCCAAAGCGGGCGCGTCATTGACCCCATCTCCCGCCATGGCGACGCGCTCGCCCTTTTCCTGCAAGGCGCGGACGAACGCGGCCTTGCCCGCGGGTGTGACTTCGGCGTGGAAATCATCGATGCCCAATTCCTGCGCCACGGCGGCCGCGGTGAGCGGGTTGTCGCCGGTGAGCATCGTCACCTTCAGGCCCAGCGCGCGCAGTTGGCGCAAGGCTTCGGGCGTGGTGGCCTTGATGGCATCGGCCACTGCGAGCCGTCCGGCGATCGCGCCGTCGAGGGCCGCGAAGAGCACGGTGTGGCCGCGCCGGCGGGCTTCCTCCGCGTGAGCCTCCTCGGCTTCCAGCCCGTCGAGACCTTGCTGGCGCAGGAACGCCGGCGTGCCGATCAGGACACGGCGCCCCTCCACCGTGCCACTGACGCCGCCCGCCACGGTCGCCTGGAAATCCGCGGCCTCGGTGAGCGTGAGCCCGCGCTCCTTGGCTCCGCGTGCAACGGCCGCCGCCAGCGGATGCTCGCTGTGCTGCTCCAGCGACGCCGCGAGACGCAGCAAGTCTTCCTCGGCCACGCCCGCCGCCGGCGCCACGCCGACCAAGGCCGGGCGGCCTTCGGTGAGCGTTCCGGTTTTGTCCACGATCAAGGCGGTGGCTTTTTCCAGGCGCTCCAATTCGGTGGCGTTTTTCACGAGCACGCCTTCGCGCGCGCCGCGGCCGATGCCGACCATCACGCTCATCGGCGTGGCCAAGCCGAGCGCGCAGGGACACGCGATGATGAGCACCGCCACCGCATTGACCAAGGCAAAGGCTAGCCGCGGTTCCGGCCCCCAAATCATCCACGCGGCGCAGGTCAGCACCGCGATGACGACCACCGCGGGAGTGAAGACCGCGGACACCTTGTCGGCCAAGCCCTGGATGGGCGCGCGGCTGCGCTGGGCCTCCGCCACCATCTCGACGATCTGTCCGAGCAAGGTCTCGCGCCCGATCCGTTGCGCCTCCATGAGGAAGCTGCCGGTCCCATTGACCGTGCCGGCGCTCACGGATTCGCCCGCGGCCTTTTCCACCGGCACCGGCTCGCCGGTCAGCATGGATTCATCGACATGGGAGCGGCCTTCGAGCACCACGCCATCGACCGGCACGCGCGCGCCCGGCACGACGCGCAGGCGGTCGCCGAGGGCCACGGCATCGAGCGGAATTTCCTCATCGCCCGTGGCAATCACCCGCCGCGCGGTGGGCGGGGCGAGATTCAGCAAGGCCCGCAATGCGCCGCCCGTGCGCTGCCGGGCGCGCGCCTCCAGCACCTGCCCCAGCAACACCAGCACGACGATGACCGCCGCCGCCTCGAAATAAATCGGCACCTGGCCGTGCGCGCGCATCGCGTCGGGAAACAGGCTCGGCGCCAACAACGCCACCACGCTGGCCAGATACGCCGCGCCCACGCCGAGCGTGATGAGCGTGAACATATTCGGGCTGCGATGGCGGATCGACCGCGCGCCGCGCCGCAACAACGGCCACCCGCTCCACAGCACGACCGGCGTGCTGAGCAGGAATTGCGTCCAGCGCGACGCCGTGCCATCGGCCCACGGCGCCTGATGCCCGGCTCTCGGCAGCAGGTGCGTCATCGCAAGGACGAAGACTGGCAGCGTCAAGACCGCGCCCACCCACAAACGCCGTCGCAAGTCGCGGTATTCGTGGTCTTCTTCCTCATCTTCGGACGCCCCGGGCGCGGCGGCGCCTGGGCGCATCATTTCCAACGCCATGCCGCACTTCGGGCAGTCTCCCGGCTGCTCGGAAACGATCTCCGGATGCATCGGACACGTGTAACGCGCCAGCTCCGGCTCCGGCCGCCACGCGGGATTGCGCTCCAGCGCCATGCCGCACTTCGGGCAATCGCCGGGCCGGCCGGAGGCCACGCCCGGGCACATCGGGCAGAAGTATTTCGCGACGGCTGGCGGGGTGACGGCGGAGGGAGAATGATCGTGCGCATGACCGTGGCCGTGGTGGCAACACGCGTCCTGTGCCTTGGGTTGCTCGTGAGCCGTCGCGGGCGAAGGCTGGTGGCAGCAAGAAGATGGTTTTGGATCGGCCATACGTTATCGGGGATATACCATCGGTGGACCGCTGAAGACAGTTCGTTGAGGAGATTTTCCAAGACGCTTCGTCGTGGCGGGGGCGTCCCGCCCACCGCGGGAGAGCGCGTCCCGGCGAAGGCGCGCGTCGGGCAAAAACGCCTTGCCTCCGCCAGCCGAAACCGCGACTCCGCTTCGGTGACGGGATGGCGTCTCTGCGCTCCCTCCGCCGGGACGCTCGCTCTGCGGTGGGCGGGACGCCCTCGCTACGACCCGGCGGTTGCCAAGGTTGCGGGCCACGTTCAGCCTGCGGCATGAAACCACCCGTCTGGCATCGCGCCGTGAATTGGTTCCCCGCCTTCTGCCTGCCGCTGGCGCTCGGCCTGGGCTGGATGCTGGCCGCCGGAACGGCACTCGCCGCGCCGAAAAAAATCGTCATTCTTGCCGGCGCGCTGGATGACCATCCGCCGGGCACGCACGAATATGAAAAGTCCGCGCTCTTGTTGCGTCATGCGTTGAGCACGTCGCCGAGTTTCGCCGAACCGGCGCAAGTGGAGGTGCATTTCCAAGGCTGGCCGGAAGACGCGACCACGCTCGACGACGCCGACAGCCTGCTCTTCATCACCGGCGGCTCGGACCGGCGAGAGACGGATCATCCGCTCTTCGCCGGCGATCACCTGGACGTAATCGACCGCCAGATGAAACGCGGGTGCGGGTTGATGCTGCTGCATTGGTCCACTTTCGCGCCGCTCAAGACGAAGGCGCGGTTGCTGGACTGGATCGGCGGGTTTTTTGACTACGAAAGCGGCCCCGCGCCGAGCCATTGGTATTCGGCCATCGAGACCAAGGAATGGCGGACCTTGCCGCAGACCGCCGGTCATCCCGCCACCCGCGGCGTCGTGCCCTTTTCGCTGCGGGAGGAATATTATTACCGCATCCGTTTCGCGGACGACGACGCGCGCCGCGTGCCTTTTCTGTCCATCAGCGCGCCGAACGAATCCGCGCCGGAGGGGCCGGTGGATTGGTCGAAGGTTGTCGCCTGGGGCGTGGAGCGCGCCGATGGCGGACGCGGCGCGGGGTTCACCGGCGGGCATTTTTACGCGCATTGGGAAATCCCGGCCTTTCGCAAATTCGTGCTCAATACCCTCGCGTGGACGGCCAAGCTCGACGTGCCTGACAGCGGCGTGGAATCCACCACGCTCCCCCTCGCCGAAACCCGCGGCGCCGAAGCGTGGGCCGCCACCGCGCCGCTGGAGCCGACGCGTCATCCGTATCGCGGCCATTTCGTGAACCGCGACCGACTCTATGATTTTTACGCCAAGCAGGCGGATTATTTTTCCCACTGGGGAAACGTGACCGACTTGTTGCTGCCGGAATTTCCCGGTCTCGACGGGCCGACCTTCGGCCATTGGGGCAACCAGACGGAAGACACCTGGCGCGGCGACCGCTGGAATGCGACCGATCACGGCTCGGTGGTGAGCAACGTCTTCCGCGGCGCGAACATGACGATCCCCAAAGCCGTCGCGGTGCGGCTGGGCGACACCGGCGCGCTCGCGACCGTCTTCAATCCGCAAACGCTCACCTTCGATGCGGTGTGGAGAAACGGCTTCGTGAGATTCTCCGACGTGCGGCAAGGGATGATGGACGGCATGGCGCTCGATGGCGAAGTGCTGGCCGCGACACGCGCCGCCAAGCCGCCGGTGGCGTTCCGCTACCATGGGTTTTACCGGCATGGGAAACGCACGGTTTTCGCCTACCGCGTCGGTGAGCGTGAGCTGTTGGATGCCGCGTGGGAGGAAAACGGCCGGTTTGTCCGGCGGTTGGAAGCGCGGGACGAGGCCGGCGCTGATTCCGCGGTGGCTTCGTTGTTGCAAGGCGGCCCCGCGCAGTGGCCGCAAGTCCTCGAAACCACCGGCGCACCCGGCGCGGCCACGGACTCCGAAGACGGCGTGATCGACACGCTGACGCTGCCGTTCGACAATCCCTGGCGGTCGCTCCTCTTCCTCGCCGGGCACGATTTTTTTTCCGACGGCCGCGCCGCCGTCTGCACGATCATGGGTGAAGTGTGGACCGTCGCGGGGATCGATGATTCCCTCTCGCGCCTGCGCTGGAAACGCTTCGCGACCGGCCTGCACCAGCCTCTCGGCCTCAAGATCATCGACGACGTGGTGCATGTGCTGGGGCGCGACCAGATCACGGCCTTGCGCGATCTCAATGGCGACGGCGAGGCTGACTTCCACCAGTGCGTGACCAATGCCTACGAGACCTCCCCCGGCGGACATGATTTCAATACCGGCCTGGAGCGGGACGCCGAGGGCGCATGGTATTTCGCCTCCGCCACCCAGGGTTTCGCGCGGATCTCGCGCGACGGCCAGCGCGTGGAAACGCTCGCCACCGGCTTTCGCAACGCCAACGGCATCGCGGTGGGCGCGCCCGGCGAGTGGCTCAGCAGCGGCCAGGAAGGCGAATGGACGCCCGCGAGCACACTCATCCAGGTGGAACGCGGCGGGCACTACGGCTACGGCGGGCCGAAGAACAACCAGCCGCCCTCCCCCGCCCTGCTGTATCTGCCGCGCGGCGTGGATAACTCCATCGGCGGCTCGTGCTTCATCGACGACGCGGCCGGCCCGCGCTGGGCACCATGGCGCGGCTATCCCATCAGCCTCTCCACCGGCACGGGCCGGGCCTTGCTCGTGTTGCGCCAACAAGTCGGCGAGGTGACGCAGGGCTGCGCCTTCGTGTTGCCGGGAGAATTCCGCAGCGGCGTGCAACGCGCGCGCTTTTCCCCGCATGACGGGCATCTGTATGTCACCGGCTCCGGCGGCTGGGGCACTTACACCCCCGACGACGGCTGCTTCGAGCGGTTGCGGCTGACGCGCGATCCGCTGTGGCCCGTGGCTTGGGAAGCGCGCGACAATGGCGTGCTCCTGCGGTTCCCCCGGCCCGTGGATGCCGCTCAAGCCGCCTCGCCGCAGAACCATTTCGCGCAGATCTGGAACTATCGTTACTCCTCCGCCTACGGCTCGCCGGAGTTTTCCGTCAAGCATCCCGAGCACCCCGGCCACGACGCCCTCGCCATTCACTCCGTTCAGGTGCTCGACGACGGCCGCGCCGTGTTTCTGGAAATCCCGCAACTGCGCCCCGTGCATCAATTGCACCTGCGCCTCCGCGTCGGCGGCCCGCGCCCGCTCGATCTCTTCGCCACCGTCCACGCCCTCTCCGAGCCGTTCACCGCTTTCCCCGGCTATGCCAAGATCGCCAAGGAAGCGTGGGCCGGCGACGCCCTCACCGCGAGCGTCACGCTCACGACTCCCGCCACCAAAGCCAACCCTTGGGCAGAAGGCGAACCCGGCCGCGCCGTGACGCTCGAAGCCGGCCTCGGCCTCCAATTCACCACCAGACGTCTGCATGCCGCAGCCGGCGAGCGGCTCACGCTGACGATGAAAAACCCCGATCTCGTCCCTCACAATTTCGTGCTGCTCCGCCCCGGCGCGCTCCAGCCCATCGGCGAAAAGATCAACCAGCTCATCAGCCATCCTCATGCCGCCGCGCGCCACTACGTGCCGGACTCCCCCGACGTGCTGGTCTGGACCGACATGATCCCGCCCCGGCAGGAATTTACCATCCACTTCCACGCTCCCGCCACTCCCGGCGAGTATCCCTATCTCTGCTCCTTCCCCGGCCATTGGCAGATCATGCACGGCGTGCTGGTGGTGGAGTAAGAGTTACCCCTGAGAACCTGCTGAGTTATTCTTCACTGATATGAGCTGGGCGTTCCTGTCCATGGGTTCGGGAATCAAGCTTTCTGGAGTGCGGAGGCTTGCCTCCGCTTTTGAATTCACCGGCTTGCCGGTGAGTCGGAAGCGGAGAGAGAGTGACAGAGCCCGGAGGGCGCCCGGCGAGGGCTGATCGACCTCGCCCGCTTCGATGGGCAAGCCCCCCCGCAGAGCGGAGGCAAGCCTCCGCACTCCAGACGCTTCGCCCGCCAAGGCGTTTCCCAAAGCCTTGTCCCGACCGTTTCACTAGCGGAGGTGAGCGGTCCCACCTTTATCGGCACCTCCCCGGCCAGGGGCAGGGCTTGCGTGGCGGGGGCAACCGCGGCATAGGCGCAGGCTTGTTTTCCCTTTCAGGCGCGTCGCAGCCGCGGCGCGCCTTTTTCCCATGTCCGATCGCTCATTCTCCGAACGCCTCCTGCTGCTGCTGCTCGCGGCCGTGCAATTCACCCATGTGATGGACTTCATGGTGATGATGCCGCTGGGACCGCAATTGATGCGCATCTTCACGCTGCGGCCGGATCAATTCAGCCTCCTGGTCGCCTCCTACACCTTCAGCGCCGGGGTGTCGGGCTTCATCGGCGCGCTGTGCCTGGATCGCTTCGGGCGCAAACGTGCGCTGCTCTTTTGCTACGGCGGTTTCCTGCTCGGCACGCTGGCCTGCGCGCTGGCGCCGAATTATCCGGCGCTGCTCGCCGCGCGGATCATCAGCGGGGCCTTCGGCGGCGTGTCGGGGTCGCTGGTCATGACCATCGTGGGCGACGTGGTGCCGCTGCCCCGGCGCGCGGGGGCGATGGGGCTGATCATGACCGCCTTTTCCATCGCCTCGGTGGCGGGCGTGCCGGCGGGGTTATGGTTCGCGGTGCATTGGAGCTGGCACGCGCCCTTCATCATGATCGTCGCCATCGGCGTCGTGGTCTGGCTGACGACCGCGCGGCTGCTCCCGCCGCTGCGTTGGCATTTGGCCGCGGCGGATGCCGGAACGCCGGGCCATCGTCCGCCCTCGCCGCTCGCGGGGGTGCGGGAATTGCTGACCACGCGCAACACGCTCGTCGCTCTCGCCTTCGGCATCCTGATGGTCTTCGGCCATTTCATCATCATCCCGTTCCTCAGTCCCAGCCTGGTGGCGAACGCCGGTCTGGCGGAATCGCAGTTGGCCTACATTTACCTCGCGGGCGGGCTGGCCAGCCTCTTCACCGCGCCGTGGATCGGCCGGCTGGCGGACCGCCATGGCAAGCACAAACTCTTCATGATCATGATTCTCGGGGCGCTCACCCCCATGTATCTGATGACCCATCTCGGGCCGACGCCGTTGCCTTGGCTGCTGCTGCTGGCGGCCGCATTTTTCATCTTCGCGGGCGGCCGTTTCGTGCCGGGGCAGGCCATCATAACCGCCACCGTGCCGACCCGTCTGCGCGGCAGCTTCATGAGCCTCAACAGTTGCACCCGCGACGTGGCGGCGGGCGCGGCCTCGCTGCTCGGCGGGCACCTCATCGTGCGCGAGGCCGGCACCGAGCGCCTGCTGCATTATTCCACCCTCGGCTGGATCGCCATCATCGTCAGCCTCGCCAGCCTGTTCGCCGTGCGCTGGGTCAAAGCCATTGATTGACGCACGGCGGCGCGACGTGCAAATGAGGAGCGGCGTTCACGCTCTCTTCGCTCCATGAACTTCGCGTCCACCCCCGATCCGCTCACCCTGCTGAAACCGCGCCGGAAGATCACCGGCATGTCCGCCATTTTGCTGCCCTTTACTTCCGTCGGCGCGGTGGATTGGGAAGGGTTTCGCGCCCATGTGCGGCGGACGCTGGAGGCGGGGCTGGCGCCGGCCGTAAATATGGACACGGGCTTCGGCAATCTCCTCGACGACGCCACCCGGCTTCGCGCGCTCGACATCACGAAGGAAGAAGCGGCGGGGCGCGACTTCGTGGCCGGCGCGTTTGTCGGCGGCGGTGAGGGCAGCGCCTTCGATCGCGACGGGTATGCGCGGCAGATGGACTTCATCACCGCGCGCGGCGGCATCCCGGTCATCTTCCAATCCTACGGCCTCACCGCGCAAAGCGACGACGCCATCGTCGCCAGCTACGCGGCCTTGGGCCGGCTGGCGGACCGCTTCATCGGGTTCGAGTTGGGGTCGATGTTTGCGCCTTTCGGCAAGATTTACTCGTTGGAGATCTATCGCGGCCTGCTCGGCATCCCGCAGTGCCTCGGAGCCAAGCATTCCTCGCTCCGCCGCGATCTGGAGTGGCAACGGCTGGTGTTGCGCGACGCCGTGCGGCCCGATTTCAAAGTCTTCACCGGCAACGATCTCGCCATCGACATGGTGATGTATGGCAGCGATTACCTGCTCGGCCTCAGCACCTTCGCGCCCGACTGGTTCGCGAAGCGCGACGCCGCGTGGGCCGCCGGCGATCCGGCGTTTTACCAAATCAACGACGTGCTGCAATACCTCGGATTCCTCGCCTTCCGCCCGCCGGTGCCCGCCTACAAGCACAGCGCCGCAATGTTCCTGAAACAGCGCGGCTGGATCGGCCACGACGCCACCCATCCGCAAAGCCCCCCGCGTCCCGAGTCCGACCACGCCATTCTCGCGGAAATCCTCCGGCAATTGGAAGCGCTGGATTGAAGGCACACCCTTCGCTTTGTTCCCACCATGCTTCCGCGCCTCGCCATCCACACCTTCACCACCAAGCCGTGGTCGCTCGCGGAGTGCATCGAGAACTATGCGCGCCAAGGGATCGGCGGGATTTCAATTTGGCGGGAAACGCTGGCGGGGTGCGATCTGCCGGCGGTGCGCCGGCACTTGGCGGACGCGGGGTTGAAACCGGTCTCGCTGGTGCGCGGCGGCTTCTTCACCGGCCTGACCGTCGAGGCCCGGGACCAGGCGATTGCCAACAACCTCACCGCCCTGCGCGAAGCCGAGGCGCTGGGCATCGACAAGCTGGTGCTCGTGTGCGGCGCGACCGTCGGCCAGACCCCGCAAACCAATCGCGCGCAAATCGCCGAAGCCATCACACGGCTCGCGCCCGCCGCACGCGACGCCGGAGTGCGGCTGCTCATCGAGCCGCTGCACCCCGTCTATGCCGGCGACCGCTCGGCCATTTGCTCGCTGCGCGACGCCAACGACCTCTGCGCCGAACTCGCCCTGCCGGAAGTCGGCATCGCCGTCGATGTCTATCACATCTGGCACGAGATGGACCTCGAAGCGCAGCTCCAGCGCTGCGCGGCCCACGGCTGGCTGGACGCCTATCACGTCTGCGATTTCAAGCCCGACCAGGACCACCTCCTGCTCGACCGCGGCCTCATGGGCGAAGGCTGCATCCCCTTGCGACAGATCGACGAATGGATCACCGCCACCGGCTTCACCGGCCCGCGCGAAGTGGAAATCTTTTCCCGCAAATGGTGGGCCGAGGATCAGCATCGTTTTCTCGACGCCATTGTTGCGGCCTTCGGACGATTTTACGGGCCGTCCACCTCCCGATGAAAAAAGCGTCCATCATTTTAGCGATCGCCATGATTCACGGATCGGAGGGGCACGCCATTCCATACTTCATTCACGCTTTTGAAATCGGTATCCTGCAAATCTCGTGAGTCCCTTTGCAAGTTATTAGTTATAATTCGTTGATTTTCAGAGGAAACATCCAAGCTTCCAGCTACTGTCGTAGAGCCACCACGCCGGCAGGCAAGATGTCCGCCGGCCCCAGGGCTTACGCATGAGTGATCCCGAGGCATTGAGCCAAGAAAGAGTCGTT
>CAZQUC010000123.1:4733-10784 GCA_964596095.1 uncultured Enterobacteriaceae bacterium | reverse complement strand
GCGGGATTTTGTCTTGTTTCCTGCTGGAGCTGCGACTTGAATTTTGGCACAATCCACCCATGCCACGCCACCGCCTGCCCACCGAGCTGCTGTCGTGCCTCGCCGAACCGTTCACGGGCGAGGCGTTGTTCGACGTGCTGACCGACGTGGTCTTTTTCATGAAGAACCGCGACGGCGAATACGTGGTGGTGAACCAGACACTCGTCGAGCGCTGCGGGCGACGCGAAAAGAGCGAGCTGATCGGCCGGCGCGCGGACGAGATTTTTCCCGAGCCCCTCGGCCGCAGCTACCGCGCCCAGGACGAAAGCGTGCTGCGCCACGGCCGGGCGATTCTCAATCAACTGGAGCTGCACCTCCACGCCTCGCGCCGACGCGGCTGGTGCCTGACCACGAAGTTCCCGCTCTACGACGCCGCACGGCAAATCGTCGGGCTGGTGGGCCTTTCCAAAGACCTGCCGGCGCTGGCCGTGGATCACGCGGATTCCGACGCGGTGGCCGAGGTCGTGCGGCACATCCAGCGGCATTTCGCCGAGCCGCTGCGGGTGAAGGATCTCGCCCGGCGCGCGGGCTTGTCGGGCTACCAGCTCGATCGCCGGTTGCGCCGTAGCTTTCAGCTCAGCCCGGGGCAGCTTATCCAAAAAACGCGCATCGAAGCGGCGCTCCAGCGGCTGCGCGAAACAGACGACGCCATCGCCACCGTGGCGCTGGAGTGCGGCTACTCCGACCAGAGCGCCTTCACGCGGAAGTTCCGGCAGACGGTCGGCCTGTCGCCGTCTGCCTTTCGCGCGCGGCACCGGGACGAGACGACCGGCGGCTCCGCGCGCCAAGACCGCGTCGCGAAAGCCAACCAGCGTGGAGCCGGCCGAGCCCAAAGAAGAGCACAGTGAGAGAGCCAGCCACAAGCTGCCCGGCCGGAGTTGTTGTTGTCGGACAGTCGAAGGAAGGGCGGACGTCTCTTCCGCCCTTCATTTTTTCAAATCATCGATTCATCCTTGCCCCAACTCCTCCAGCGCGCGCTCGAACGCGGCGTGATCGCGCCAATCATAAGTGTGGGTGAGGAACCCATGACGGGAGCCGGCCGCCGTGTTGGCCGGGAGATCGTCGATGTAGAGCGTTTCCTCCGGGATCAGACCGCATTGTTCGATGGCCTGGCGGTAGATGACGGTGTCGGGTTTGAGGCTGCGGGCTTCGTGCGAATAGACGCCGCCGGTGAAGTGCCGGAAAAAGGGATATCGCAGCCGGATGAAGTCCAGATGCAGGCCGCTGGTGTTGGAGAGCAGATACAACGGATGCGTGGCCGCGAGACGCTCCACGAGCGCCACCATCGGTGCGTTGGGGGTGAAGATATCGCAATACGCGTCGGCGAAGATCTCGTCCGGCCCGTTGAATGCCGCCGCCGTTTTGGCGGCCTGAATGAAGGTCCCGTTGTCCAGTTGGCCTTCCTCCATGGCGAGGATGAGCGGGACCAGCTTGCCGTGCAGCGAGTCATCCGGCCCCCAGCCGTGGCTTTCCAAAGCGCGGAGCACGCGGGTGAAATCGAAGGTGAGAAGGACGTTGCCGATATCGAAGAGAAACGCGCGAGGCATGGAGATGGATGAAGGATGAAGGATGAAAAGTGACGTTTGAGAGATGATTTCCTATTTCATCCTTCATCCTTTCTATTTTTGGAATACCCGATGGCGGAGAGAAGGTGGTCGGCGGCGGAGAGGGCGCCGTCGGGGCGGCGGTAGCGCCAGGCGGCGTCGCGCAGGCGGAGCCAATCGCCGGATTCCTTGAGTTGGCGCAGCAAGGGGCCGAGGTCTTCGGGATCTTCCTCGTGCAGGCCGGAGCCGCGGCGTTGCACCAACTCGGCATTGCCTTCCTCCTGGCCGGGCACGACTTTGGTCAGGATGACCGGCCGGCCCGCCGCGCCGCATTCGTGAGTGGTGGCGCCGCCGGCTTTGGCGATGATGAGATCGTGCCCGGTCATGAGTTCGGGCACGTTGTCCACCCAGCCGAGCACGTCCGCGCGGCGTTGCGGGAAGCGCGCGCGCACCTCCGCCACCGCCGCGCCCAGGTGGTCCGCCTGGCGGCCGAGCACGACGGTGAACTCGCACTCCGGCGGGCTGGCCGTGAACAGCGAATCGAGCGTGCGTTGCGTGAGGCGGCGCGAGGCGGCGGGAAAGATCAGCACCCGGCGCGGGGTGTCGGCGGGTGGTTGCGCGGGCAACTCGTTGAACACGGGCGCGACCGCGAACCCGGTATCGTCCACCTCCACGCCCGCGCCCAACGCGTGCCGCAATTGCGCGGCGGAGGTTTCATCCGGCGCGAAATAAGCGCGCACCCCTTCGCATTTCCAGATCGGATGAATGGTGATGGAGTCGGTCACCAACGTGAAGACGGGCGCGGCGGCGGGGCCGCCCAGCCTCCGCAGCAAATGCGGATACAGCGGAAAGGTCACGGCGATGGCGGCGGGCGGATCGCGCCGGAGATCGTCCATCAGCGCGCGCGCCAGCGGCCGCAGCACCGTGCCGGGATCGCTGGAGGCCGGCACCTTGCCGGCCGCGCGGTAGAATTGCCTCCACGTCCACGGCGCCCGCGTGATGGAAAAACGGTAAAGCTGCTCCAGCAGCCGCCCGGTCATCGGTTGCGTCTCGCGGATGAAGTCGCGGACATCCACGCGGAAATCCTCGCCGACACGTGGCCGCAGCGCTGCCGCCAGCCCGCGGGCGGCGCTGTTGTGGCCGTCTCCGAAAGACGCCGTGAGAATGAGGATGCGAGGTCCGGCCATGAGTCGCGGAATGTTTCTGGCGTTGATGATGGCATGTGAAGAAGCCGTTGAAAACTTAGGATATGTGAAATAAATTGCGCCGTGTTTTCTCCGGCTTCCATCTGGCGGACTGCGCGAGCCCGGCTCTTCCGGCTCGGCGCGCCGCCGCGGCAAGCCCGCTTCCCTCACCGGTCGCGGCGTCCCTCGCCGTGGCTGACCGCGGCGTGGACGAGTCTCGTTTGGCTCGGGCTGGCCTCGGCGGTGTGGCGGAAGGAGGCCACGGGGGCTTCCCCCGCGCTGGCTTTCGCGTTTGCGGGAGCGGGTGCCGATGCCTTGGTCGCGTCGCCCGCCGGCGGCGCGTTGGTCGTGCTGACGCCGCGTCCGCTGGCCGAGCCGGCCCCGGTGGAGACGGACGCACTCATCGCGAGGCTCCTGCCCGGACTTTCCCATCGCGAAGGCAAGTGGCGTTTTCTGACCGCCGACCTCCGGCAACAGGTGGATGCTGCGGCGACCGTGACGGCGCACTGGACGCGCCTCCATGTGCTGACCTCGGGCGAGGTCTCGGGGTGCGCCGACGATCTGCGCTGGCGGCAGGTGGGGGCGGACCCTGCCGCTGATCCCGGCCTGGCCCATTTCCTGATCGGCAATGGCTCGCGTTCCGGGGACGGGGAAATCGAAGTGACGGCTCGCGCCTGGCCCGCGGCCGACGGACCCCTTGTCATCGCGTTGACCGGCGACGCGCGGCTCGCGCCGCCCACCGACCGCCAATGCCGCGCGCTGACGGAACTGATCGATTATCTGCGCGCCAAGGCGGGGATGATTCCGGTCTCGACCCGCGATGCGCCGCAGTGGCCGGTGCAGGCCGTGGAGCGCGCCTACAATGCCACGATCCCGGTCTGGTGCGGCCCGCCCGCGCCGGAAACCGCGCCGAGGTGAGGCTCAGCGCGGGCGGTCGCGGCCCAATTCTTCGTAGTAGCGGCGCACGAGTTCGGTGTAGCGGGAGGGGACGGGATCGCGGTCGATGGGCACGAGGGCGTCGTCGGACGTGCGGCGGGCGAGTTCTTCGCGCAACCGCTGGCGGACTTCGACGAGCGGTCGCAGCACTTCCAACTCGACGACGGCCCAGTCGGGCTTTTTGAGGTCGCGCTGGAGATCGCGCCGCAGCAGGCGGGCGCGCTCGCGGGCGGTGGCGACGCCGCTGCGGAGATCGGGGAAGTCGAGCATCTCCTCGACGTCGCGGAGCCGGTCGGACCACGGGGCGAATTCTTCGCCGGTCAGGGGAGAGGTGGGGCGGCCGCCACCGCGGCCACCGAACGAGGTGGAGGGGCCGCCGCCTTGGGCGCCGCCGGCGAGGCGGGAGGGGCGGTCGGACGGGGTGGGTTGTTCGCTGGACTCGGTGGACCCGGGAGAATCGGAGGGAGCGCTTTCGGTGGAGGGGGCACCTTCGCCGGGGGAGCCGCCGGCCTCTGAAGAGGACGACTGCGCGAGCGTGGGCTGCGGTTGGCCGCTGCCCTGACCTTGGCTTTGGTTCTGGCTTGGGCTTTGGCCTTGATTTTGCTGTCCTTGCCCTTCACCGGGTGTTTCCGCTTGTGCGGTTTGGGTCTGGTCTTGGCCTGGCGGTCCTTGTCGTCCCTGAGATCCTTGTTGCTGTCCTTGTTGGCTTTCGCTTTCGTCGGGCGCTCCTGCTTGCGCGGTTTGTGGTGTTTCCTCGCCGGCCTCGGTGGGTTCGGCCTCGCCCCGCGCTTCGCTCTTTTCGCGCTCCAGTTGCCGGGTGAGGTCGGCCAGTTCGCGGTCGGCGCGTTTCAGGGCTTCGGTGTCGTCGCCGAGCACATTCTCCGCCGCGCCTTCGACGCCGCGGCGCAATTCGTCCAGCGCGGCGCGCGCGCGTTGTCCGCTGCGGGCGGCGTCTTCGGTCATGTGGCGGCGGAGCAGTTCGGCGGTGGCGGCGAGCGCCTTGCCGGCGGGTTCTTCTTCCTGCAATTCCTGCAACTGGTCGTAAAGCCCGCGCGTCATGCGTCCTTCGCGCAGGATTTCGTCGCGCAGTTGTTTCACGCCACCGGCGTCGTCCTGCGCGAATTTCCGCACGCTGTCATAGAGTTGCCGCGACACCAGCGGCTCGGCGGCTTCGGCTTCGGCAGAAAGCTCGGTGGCCTTTTCCACGAGGTCGGCGGTGCGTTCGCGCTGCTCGGCGAGTTGGCGGCCGGTTTCTTCGGCGTTGCCGGGGGCTTGGTCGTCAGCGCTGCCGAGGGACTTGAGGGTGGGGGGGGATGAGCGATCCGGCGAGTCGAAGGGGTCAGACGAGTCGGACGGGTCGGTTTGCTCCGTCCGATCGTCCTGAGCGTCGCTCCCGAGAGCCGCAGAGAGCCGTTCTTGCCGGCGTGCGAGGTCGCGCGCTTCGGCGCGCAACTCGCGCAGCGCCTCGTTGAGGGCGCTGCTGTTGCGCTGGCGCAACTCGTCGCGCATTTCCTCCATTTGGCGTTGGGCGCGGGTGCCGGAGGCCACGGCTTGCGAGACGTTTCCCTCGGCGGCGGCCTCGGAGGCTTGTTGGAGGTTTTCGCGCACTTCCTCCATCTGCTGCCGCTCTTGCGCGAGCGACTGCTGGTTTTCCGGGCGCTCCAGGCGCTGGTTGAGTTCGTCCGCGCCGGCTAGCAGATCCCGCTGTTCTTCTTGCAGGCGTTTCAGTTCGCGCTGCAATTCCTCGCGCTCGGCTTCGGTTTTCGCCTCCGCGAGCGCGGTCTGCACTTCCTTGAGCCGCTCGGTGATCTCCTCCTGCCGCTGCGCCAATTCCTGCAGCCGGTTGAGCACCTGAAGCTGCTCGCGCCGCTCCTCGTTGTCGGGCGGCGTGGCGAGGCGTTGGTTTTCGTAGCGGTTTTCTTCTTCGGTCAACTCCAGTTGGTCCAACTCCGCCTGGCGGGATTGATCGCCCTGCGACTGGCCGCTTTGGTTGCGGCTGCGGGAGACCTCATGCTCGCGCGCCTGCACCTTGAGCAACGCTTGATAAGTGCGCTGAGCCGCGCCGAGCGCGGTGGACAGCTCCGGCATCGGCGGCGGTTGGGTCAACGAGGCATCCAGCGCGCGGAGGGTATTGGACATTTCCTCTTTCGCGGTCTTCCATCCGGCGAGGGCACGCGCGTCGTTGGATTCCTGCGCGGCTTCCTCGGCCTGGGCCAGGGCATCGGCCTGGGCATCGCGAACCGTGCGCGTGTCGTTGCGGAACGCGTCGGTGGGCGGCGTGGGCATTTCGCGTTGGAGCTTCCAGGCGGCGTTGATGATTTGCTTCTGCAATTCCGACAACTGCGCTG
>CAZQUC010000123.1:1485-4633 GCA_964596095.1 uncultured Enterobacteriaceae bacterium | reverse complement strand
TGGAGCTTCCAGGCGGCGTTGATGATTTGCTTCTGCAATTCCGACAACTGCGCTGCCTGCTGGGCCTGGCCGCCTCCTTGTTGTTGCTGCGATTCGTTGCCGGAGGGCGCTTCGCCTTGGCGGAAGATTTCCTCGAACGGCCGCACTTCGGCGAAAAACATATCGCCCGTGGTGCGGCGGCGCTGGCCGTCGGGGCCGAGGTCGTCGGCCCAGGTGAACCACGCGAAGAGTTCGTCGGGTTGCGCGGCTTCGTCTTCCAGCCGCCAGAAGTGCTGGAAGGAGTGCTTGTCCTGCGCGGGCACGTCGCGGCCCAATTCCAGAAAGCGCGGCTCCTCGCCGGCCCGCGCCAGGGCGATGCCGTAAGCCAGCACGCCGAAATCATCCCACGCCGTGCCGGTGAAAAGCAGTTCCTCCAGCGCGCTGGGCCGCTGATCGCCGCGCGGGCGCGTGAGCTTGATTTCCGGCGCGCGGTTGGGTTGCACGTCGAAGGAAAACCGCGCCGGCGTCTTGTTGGCACGGCCTTCCGCGTCGGTGAGCACGAGATCGTAGTCCGCGCTCTCGCTGAGCACGAGCCCGGTCAAGGAAACCTGGGCCTGGGCGGGATCGACCACCAGGGAAATGGAGGGCGGCAGCGGCGCGGTGGCGGGCGGGAAATTCTCCGGCTTCTCCCCGGCGGAGGCGGCCACGGTCCGCTGGTCGTTGCGCGCGGGTTGGGGCCGCGGCTTGAGCACGGCGGTGGCGACAGGTTTGTTGAGTTGCAGGGCCAGTTCCAGCGTCGTGCCCTCGACGGCGCTGACGCGGCGCGTGTCGGTGATCCGCTTGGGCGGCAGCTTCGTGTAAGCCGGATAGGTCAGCGTCACATCCGAGCGCTCCAGCTTCGGATATTCGAAGACGGTCACGGTGAACTCGCGCGAGCGGTGGCCGTCGTATTCGACGCGGTAGCGGAAGCCTTCCATGACTTCCGGCACCGTGCCGCCGAAGACCGGGTCGTTGAAATTTTTCACCAGCGGGATCCGGCGCTCGCTTTCCGCGGTGTGGCCGGTGACCAATTCCACCACCCCCGGCACGTCTTCGTCGGCGAAGCGCGCCAGCACGACGAGGCTGCTGCCTTTTTCCAAGTCCACGTCGCCCGGCGTCACGTCCACCTGGCCGGGCGGTGGCGGGGCGGGGAAAGCGGACGGGCCTTCGATCCCGGCGGTTGTGTCGGACCAGTGGATGGCGCGGAATCCGGCGAGAGTGGCCAACACGGCGACCAGTGCGGCCACCATGAGCGCGCGCGCGCCGAGCAGGCGGGGGCGGGAGACCGCGCCGGTCCAATCGCGCTCCAGGCTGTGCTGCATGGCCTGGCGGAGCAGGCGCTCTTGCAGGAAATTCGGCGAGCCTTCTTCGACCACCTGCACGGCGGTGAGCAGCTTGCCGTCGAGATCGGCGTGGCGGCGTTCGATGCGGCGCGCCAAGGCCCGGAAATCCGGCGGCTCGCACCACCAGACCAGGACGACGAGCAGCGTGGCCACCAGCGTGAGCGCGGTCCACGCCGGCAAGGCCCAGGCAGGCAGGGCGTCCCCGAACGCCCGCTGCGCGCCCCAGCCGAGAGCGGCCGCCGTCAGCCAGCACAGGCCGAGCCGGAGGGCCAGGGAGAGGGTGCGTTGGCGGGACAACGCGGGCTGCAAGCGGGCTTGGAGAAACGTATTCATGAGACGGAGACGGTGGAAGTGGCGGCGACCCGCCGGGCGGTGCGTCCGGCCAGCCAGGTTTCGAGAAGCAGCACCCCGAGCGCCACCACCAGCAGCCAGCGCCAGAGCTTCTGGCGGCTTTCGGCTTCGAGGGCGGTGGCCAGCTCCGGCGAGGCCGCGCGCGCGGGCTCCCGGTGGGTGGAAGTTTTGACCAACGGCACGCCCAGACGTTCGAGTTCATCGGCGGGCAGTGGCGTGGTGCGGGACTCGGCGGGGTCGAGGTTGATCACGAAGGGGCGGGTCGTGCTCCCCACGGTGAACTGATACACGCCGGGTTCCTCCGTGGCGGTGAAGGTGGGCGCTTCCGCGGTCAGCGTGTGGGTGGTTTGGTTAGGCAAGGTGACGCTCGCCGTGGCGGGCGATGCCGCTGGGCTCAATCCCAGCCGCGCGGCACTCACTGGCTCGCCGACCAGGAATTGCAACGGCGGCGTGAGGCCCGCGCCGGTCCATTCCAGCAGCGAGGCAAGGAGCGGCGGGAATTTGGAGGAAAGGGCCAATTGGCTGTCGGCGGGTTGCCATCCGGCGGTGAAGACGAGCAGGCGGCCTTGGCCCACGGGCGCCTCCAGCAAGGCGGGCGCGCCGGAGTCGAACTCGACCAGCACGCGGCTGTCGGGCAGGGTTTCCGGGGCGAGGCGGCGGTATTTCCAGAACCGGATCTTGGTGAAATCGCTGAACCGCGGGTCCGCGAAAGGCGCGAACAGCGGGTGCTGGAAATCGATCTTCGCCCACATCGCATAGTTCGGCGGTGTGGCTTCTTCCACGGCCAAGGCGGACGCGGCGAGACCGGCCAGGCGGGCCAAAGTCGGCGCGACTTCCAGGCCGGTGAGCGCGAGCACCACGGTCTGGCCGGCGATGAGACGCTCGTGCAAGGCGTCGGCTTGCGGCTCCGACACCGGGCCGGTGACAACGTGAAAGGCCGCCTGTTTCAGTGGTTCCACCGCCACCGGCGCGTCGGGCGCGATGGGATCGAGATCGACCGCCAGCGCCGTGGTGGAGGGCAAGGCGCGGCGCAGGAAGAATAGCGATTGCTTTGGATCATCCGGCGGCGCCGTTCCGAAATGAGTCACCGGCACGCGCAGAGTCGCGGGTGGAAGAACGAAGAGCATGTTGTCGAACGGTTCATCATCGCCGCGCAAAAGCAGCCGCGTCGGCGGCATGGCGAGAGCGACGTTGGCCGTGGATTCCGAGGCGGGCCATGGCACGGAGGCCATGCGCTGCTGCCCCGGCGGGACGGTGACATCCTGTGCGGCGCCGAGAAAGCCCGTCCCGTCCGCAGTGGCCCAGCCGAGTTGGAAGACTTCCTTGGCTGCGCCGGCGGCATTGCCGATGCGGACGCGCGCGGCGGGCGGCGTTGTTCCGTCCGGGGTGGGGGAACTGGAGGCCGAAGATGCGGCGCTGGCGGCTTCGGCGGCGAG
>CAZQUC010000123.1:0-1385 GCA_964596095.1 uncultured Enterobacteriaceae bacterium | reverse complement strand
ACTTCGCTCAGCCGTTCCGCCGCCTCCATCAGCGCCGACGCCAAGCCCGTGCTTTGCCAGGAGGGCGTCACCGCCTCCAGCCGGGACCGGACCAGCGACTCCCGTTCCGCCGGAGCGGTTTGGTGCCAGGTGTCGAAATCGACCAGTGTCGTCACGCTATTGGCGAAGGTCATCACCGCCGCGCTGTCGAGCGGACCGAGGGCGTCCAGCGCCGCGGCCGCATGGCGTTGGGCCTCGTCCCACAGCCCGGCGCGCCGCAGGCTCGCGCTGGTGTCGAGCAGCACCACCGTGCGGGAACCCGGACCCATCGCCGTTTCCGGCGCGGCCAATTGCCGCCGCCACAAGGGCCGCGCGAAGGCCAGCGCCAGCAGCAGCAGCGCCAGCAGCCGCAGCAACAACAACAGCCAATGCTCCAGCCGGCTTCGCTGGGTGAGCTGCGGCGGCGAGGGCTGGAGGAACATGAGCGAGCCGAACTTGACCCGCTCCCGCGTTGTTCTCCGGATGAGATGGAAGAGCAACGGTCCGGCGATGGCCAGACCCCCCAGGAGGAACAATGGGGCGAGTAAACTCATGTGAACGCGCGTGACCACGCAGCAGAAAGTCCGCCATCCTGACGAACTCCCGAGGGCGGAATGACGAGGTTAGTTTACGCGCCCCGCGGATTTTGCACATGGGGATTCCGCCGAAGCTGGCGGGTGGAACCGCCCCATTGCTCCGGTCATTTCAGCCACGCCACCACGTCCGCCGGCTGCGCGGCGATGTGATGCGCGCCATGAGCGAGCAATTCCTCCGCGGAGCGAAAGCCCCACTGCGCGCCCACCGCGAACATCCCGGCGGCACGGGCGCAGCGCATGTCCACATCGCTGTCGCCGAGAAACAGACATTGCGCGGGCTCGACACCCAATTCGCGCGCCACCGCCAGCGCGCCGTCGGGCGCGGGTTTGCGCGGCGCCTCCGGTCGCTGGCCGCGCACCACGCGCCACGGCCAGCCACCGAGCGCAAAATGCACGAGCTTTTGCGTGAAAGCGTCGGCTTTGTTGGAGAAAACCGCCAGCGCCACGTCCCGCGCCATGCAGGCGTCCAATAATTCCGCGATGCCCGGAAATGGCGGCGAGTCCAGCCGCCAGCGGCGTTCATATACCGCGAGATACGTTTGATACACCGCCTCCGCCGCCGCGTCGTCCCTCTGCCACCACGCCGGCAGTGCGCGCCGGGCCAGCACTTGCGCGCCGTCGCCGATCAGGTGCGGATACGCCTCCCGCGACGGACCGACGAACCCCAGCGAACGCAAGGTTTCATCCATCGTCCCGGCCAGGCAGCCCAGCGTGTCAAGCAACGTGCCGTCCAGATCAAAAATCACCGCGCGAATGTCAGGCATGGGCTCC
>CAZQUC010000122.1:3328-10917 GCA_964596095.1 uncultured Enterobacteriaceae bacterium | reverse complement strand
TGCCATGGGCGTCACGCCGACCTTCTTTTGAGTGAGAGGGACGAAGGGTATAGGCTCTATGCGGCCTATGGGGCCTACGAAACAACGCTCCATAGTTAGGGAGCGAGTGCCAATCACGACCGTGCGCGCCATTTTGGCCCGCGGCACCGCCACATTGGCGCAAGAAAACGGACGGTAAGTGAGGAGGAGGTTGAGGGGATTGTTTTATAATCAATTGAAAACAAACAGTATAAAAACAAAATCCCCGCCGAGGCACGAATCCAGCGAAAGAAGCCTCCGTCCATTCCCTCCCTCACTCTCACCCCGTTTACACACTCAGGCTTATGGCCAAGATTTTAGGTATTGACCTAGGAACCACCAATTCGTGCATGTCCGTCATGGAAGGCGGACAGCCCGTCGTGCTGGAAAACGCCGAGGGCGCGCGCACCACGCCGTCCGTCGTGGCTTTCACCAAATCCGGCGAGCGTCTCGTCGGCCAGGCCGCCAAGCGCCAGGCGGTGACCAACCCGAGAAACACCATCTTTTCCGCCAAGCGGCTCATCGGCCGCAAATACGACGAATTGACCGAGTCGGACAAAAACGTCCCCTACAAGATCGTCAAGGCGGGCAATGGCGACGCCCACATCCAGGTGGAGGTCGGCGGCGAAGCCAAGACCTACAGCCCGCAGGAAATCGGCGGCATGGTGCTGGCGAAGCTGAAAGCCGACGCCGAAGCCAAGCTCGGCGAAACCATCACCGAAGCGGTCATCACCGTGCCGGCGTATTTCAACGACGCCCAGCGCAACGCGACCAAGGCCGCCGGCGAGATCGCGGGCCTCAACGTCCGCCGCATCATCAACGAGCCGACCGCCGCTTCGCTGGCCTACGGCCTCGACAAGAAAAAGAACGAGAAGATCGCCGTTTATGACTTGGGCGGTGGCACGTTCGACATTTCCGTGCTCGACATCGGCGACGGCGTCTTCGAGGTCCTGGCCACCAATGGCGATACCCATCTCGGCGGCGACGATTGGGACAACCGGTTGATCGATTGGATCGTCGATGATTTCAAGAAAGACACCGGCATCGAGTTGAAAGGCCAGGCCGACGCCATCCAGCGGATCAAGGAAGAAGCGGAAAAAGCCAAGATCGCGCTCAGTTCCGCGCAGACCTACGACATCAACCTGCCCTTCATCACCGCGGACCAAACCGGGCCGAAGCACATCCAGAAGACGCTCAGCCGTCCGCAGTTGGAAAAACTGACCGACAACCTCTTCGAGCGCACCGTCGCTCCCGTGCAGAAGGTGTTGTCCGACGCCAAGATCACCACCAGCCAGGTGGACGAACTCGTGCTCGTCGGCGGGATGACGCGGATGCCGAAAGTCATCGAGACCGCGCGCAAGCTCGCCGGCAAGGAGCCGCACAAGGGCGTGAACCCGGATGAAGTCGTCGCCATCGGCGCGGCCATCCAGGGCGGTGTGTTGCAGGGCGATGTCAAGGACGTGCTCCTGCTCGACGTGACGCCGCTGACGCTCGCCATCGAGACCGCGGGCAACATCGCGACGCCGATGATCCCGCGCAACACCACGATCCCGGCCAAGAAACAACAGATCTTCTCCACCTTCGCCGACAACCAGCCCGGCGTGGAAATCGTGGTCCTGCAAGGAGAGCGCCCGATGTCGCGCGACAACAAGGTGCTCGGCACCTTCAAACTCGACGGCATCGACCCCGCGCCGCGCGGCGTGCCGCAGGTCGAGGTCACCTTCGACATCGATGCCAACGGCATCCTCCATGTTTCCGCGCAGGACAAGAAGAGCGGCAAGCAGCAGAAAATCTCCATCGCCGGCTCCAGCGGGCTGACGCAGGAGGAAATCGAGCGCGCCAAACGCGACGCCGAACTCCACGCCGCCGAAGACGCCAAACGCAAGGAAACCGTCGAAGTGAAAAACAACGCGGAAGCGCTGGTGTATCAGGTCGAGAAAAGCCTCGCGGAAATGGGCGACCAGGCGACCGACGCGCAGAAGAAGCCGCTCACCGACCTCATCGACGATCTCAAGGGCGCCATCGCCCGCGACGACGTGGAGGCTATGAAGAGCAAGAGCGCCGAATTGCAGCAGCTCTTCGCCCAGGCCAGCCAATTTGCCGGCGCGGGCGGCGCGCCGACAGGCGACGCCCCCGCTCCCGACGAAGCCGAATCTTCCTCCACCACCGAACCCAAACCGGCCAACGCCAAGGTCGTCGATGCCGACTTCGAAGTCGTCGATGACAAGAAATGACTCCTTTGGGGGCGGCCTTCCGATAAGGCGCTGATCTGAGAGCCTGCTTTCAGAGACAGTGCCTTCCCAGGAAGAGGTGAGGCCGTTCCCTTCGCACCAAACCCAACCGTAACTGAACAACCCAACCAATAGACCCTGAACTTATGGCAACCAAAGTTAAACCAGTAGGCCAGCGCGTGCTCGTCCGTCGTCTCGACGCGGAAGAAAAGAGCGCGGGCGGCATCGTTCTCCCCGACACCGCGAAAGAAAAACCGCAGGAGGCCGAAGTGCTCGAGCTTGGCACCGGCGGCAAGGACGAGGATGGCAAGCCCATCGAGTTCACCGTCAAGAAAGGTGACATCGTCCTCATTTCGAAATACGGCGGCACCGA
The DNA here is from genome assembly GCA_964596095.1 of uncultured Enterobacteriaceae bacterium. GTDB lineage: Bacteria > Verrucomicrobiota > Verrucomicrobiia > Verrucomicrobiales > V1-33 > CAJBME01. The sequence continues at coordinate 8,295 of CAZQUC010000122.1, read as the reverse complement.
AATCAAACTCAACGGCCAGGACGTGCTCATCCTCAGCGAGAGCGACATCCTGGGCATCGTGCAGAAGTAACTTCCTCCACCATTCTCAACGCTTACATTTACCAGACATAAGCAATGGCCAAACACCTCCAATTCGACGAACCCGCCCGCCAGGCCCTGCTCCGCGGCGTGGAAAAACTCGCCCGCGCCGTCAAGGCCACCCTCGGCCCGGCCGGTCGCAACGTCATCCTCGACAAGAAATTCGGCTCCCCGACCATCACCAAGGACGGCGTGACCGTGGCGAAGGAAATCGAACTGGACGACCCGTATGAAAACATGGGCGCCCAGCTCGTGCGCGAAGTCGCCAGCAAGACCAGCGACGTGGCCGGCGACGGCACCACGACCGCCACGGTGCTCGCGGAAGCCATCTACAAGGAGGGCTTGCGCAACGTGACCGCCGGCGCCAACCCGACCTCGCTCCAGCGCGGGATCCTCAAGGCCGCCGACGCCATCGTCGAGCAACTCGCCAAGATCAGCACCAAGGTGACCGACTCCAAGGAAGTCGCCCAGGTCGCCACCGTCTCCGCCAACTGGGACAAGGAGATCGGCAAGATCATCGCCGACGCCATGGACAAAGTGGGCAAGGACGGCACCATCACCGTCGAGGAAGCCAAGTCCATCGAGACCACCCTCGACGTGGTTGAAGGGATGCAATTCGACAAAGGCTATCTCTCGCCTTACTTCGTGACCAATCCGGAAACGATGGAGAGCGTGCTTGAAAACGCCTACATCCTCATCCACGAGAAGAAAATCTCCAGCCTCAAGGACTTGCTGCCCTTGCTGGAGAAAGTCGCCAAGAGCGGCCGCCCGCTGCTCATCATCGCGGAAGACGTGGAAGGCGAAGCCCTCGCCACCCTCGTGGTCAACAAACTGCGCGGCACCCTCAACGCTGTCGCCGTCAAGGCCCCCGGCTTTGGTGACCGCCGCAAGGCCATGCTCGAAGACATCGCCATCCTCACCGGCGGCCGTCTGATCACCGAAGACCTCGGCATCAAACTCGAAAGCATCGAACTCACCGACCTCGGCCAGGTCAAGCGCCTCGTCATCGAGAAGGAAAACACCACCCTCGTCGAAGGCAAAGGCAAGAAGAGCGACATCGACGGCCGCATCTCGCTGATCCGCCGCCAGATCGAGGAAACCACCTCCGACTATGACCGCGAGAAGCTCCAGGAGCGCCTCGCCAAGCTCGCCGGCGGCGTGGCCGTCATCCATGTCGGCGCCGCGACCGAGACCGAAATGAAGGAAAAGAAAGCCCGCGTCGAAGACGCGCTCCACGCGACCCGTGCGGCCGTGGAGGAAGGCATCGTCCCCGGCGGCGGCGTGGCCCTGCTCCGTGCCCAGTCCGCCATCACCACCCTCAAGTTGAAGGGTGACGAAAAGACCGGAGCGGAGATCCTCTACCGCGCCGTCGAAGCCCCGCTGCGCACCCTCTGCGAAAACGCCGGCGTCAATGCCGCGCTCATCGTCGAGAAGGTCAAGGAAGCCACGGGCAACATCGGCTACAACGTGGCCACCGGCGAATTCACCGACCTCATCAAGGCCGGCGTCGTCGATCCCGCCAAGGTGACCCGCAGCGCCATCCAGCACGCCTCCTCCATCTCCGGCCTGCTGTTGACCACCGAGGCCCTCATCACCGAGATCAAGGAGAAGAAGGCCGAAGCCGCGCCGCACGGCCACGACCACGGCATGGGCGACTTCTAAGCCAGCCCCTTTGTGCCACGGGCGTTCGCGCCCCGGAGCACGCAACCGCCCGGCGCTCACGCCTGGGCGGTCTCAAACCGGGAGCTTCGCAAGGGGCTCCCGGTTTTTCTTTGTGAGCTGGATGTGGCAGGGGAACCAACTCACGGCTGGCTCAGCCGGTAGAAGCGGCGGGTGAAATCGGGCGCGGCGGTGTCGTTGTAAAGCCAGTAGCCGGAAGCATTCGGCATGACGGGGCCGAGCGGGATGAAGCTGCCGCTTTGCAAGCTGGGCGAGGCGTGCAGGGTGTGCGCGGTGTTGGGGAGACCGGTGCCTTGCAGGCGGAGGTGGCCGTTGCCGGAGCGGGTCACGCTCGTGATGGCCAGCCCGGACGCGGGCGTGGAGCCGTCGGTGAGGAGGCGGGTGACGCGGATGCCGTCGCCGACCAGCGCGCGCCCCGTGTGGCCGGGCGGTTCCAGGAGAAAATGACTTCTTTCGGCAGTGTAGATACCATCGAAGGAAAAGCTGAGGGTGAAGGGAGAAGGGGCTTTGCCGCCGATGCCGTAGCCGCTATCCAGCGAACCATCCGGCTGCCACTTCACGAATCCGGCCTTCGCTTCAGCACCAAAGAAGGAAAAGAAAGAGGCTCCGGTCAGGATTTTCCCGTCTTCCGCGACGGATGCTTTGAGACCCGCATCCCACGAGGCTCCCATTTTGGTGGTGACGAGGCCATCGCCGCCGAAGGTGGTGTCCAGCGTGCCATTGGGCCAATAACGCGCCAGCATGATATCGTAGCCGCTGGGATTGGGTAGCTTGAGCGCTCCGGTCAGCAGGATCCTGCCATCCGCCTGCAAGTGGAGATCAGTAGGATACGTGACGCCTCCCACCGGCGTGGCCACGCGGCCTAAAATCCCGAAACCCTGATCCTCCGCGCCGGAGGGCAGCAGCCGCATCAGGAGCAGCGGTCGTTCATTGCCGCTGTAGTAGGGATGCCCGCCGGCGAGCAGGATCCTGCCATCGGGCTGGAGCAGGAGGTCGCTGAGGTGATCTTCAGATGTCCAGATGGTGGTGAGCAGTTTCCCGTCGCCATCGAACGTGGTGTCCAGCCGGCCATCGGGATGGCAGCGCAGCACGGCCAGCGACAGCAGGTTGCCACCGTCGGCGACGGCACGGCCTGCCGCCAGGATTTTGCCATCCGCCTGCACGGCGACACGGGTGGCGAAAGAGCCGTCACCCATGTCGATGGCGATCCACCCTTTGTCGGCGAACGCGGGGTCCGGCGTGCCGTCGGGCCGGAACCGGGCGACCAGGAATTGCGGCTCGCCGAGGTGCACTTCGCCGACGGCCACACACCCGCCATCCGGCAGCGTGGCGACGTCCAGGATTGAATACTGCGCCGCAAGGTTCGGCTGCGTGGAGCCGCGCGGGCCAAAGCCGGCATCCGGCGCGCCGTTCGCCAGCAGCCGCGTCACCTCTCTCATTTTGGCGACGAGGATTTTTCCATCCGGCAGGGTGGCCAGTCCGGTCACGGTGCTGTTGGCGTGGGGAGCTGTGCCCACGTTCTGCGTCTTCACCCCGTCGCCTTCAAAGGTGGTGTCCAGCGTGCCGTCGGCCACATGGTAACGCACGGCGGCGAAGTTCTGGTTCCAGTCAAAGACATGCCCGGCAATGCCCCCCGCGATCAGCTTTCCGCCCTGCAAAGCCAGCGCGCGGCACTCGGAGCGGTCGCCGCCGGGCACGTCCGTGGTGACTTTGCCGTCGCCGTCAAAGGCGGTCTCCAGCTCGCCGTTCAGCCGGTATTTGAGCACGGTGAGTTGGCGGCGGCCATTGTCAGCGCTGTGTCCGCCCACCATGATGTGATTCGGCCCGCCGACGGCGAGGCTGGTCTGGACCACCAGGGAGGACACTCTGACATCAGAGTTGGTGAATGGCTCCACCGCGACGCCATCCCCGCTGAACGCCGGATCCAGCGTCCCATCCAGCAACAGCCGGGCCGTGAACCAGGAGCCGCCCGCGGGCGTGGACACGTATCCGGCCACGACGATTTTATTCACCGATGTGATCTGCGTCGCCACGCGCGGCTGGATGGCGAGGGCCGTGGCCTGGGAGTCATTCACGGGCAGCTCCACCACGCCGCTCCCGCCAAACGACGTGTCCAGCGCGCCATCGGCCAGGAAACGGCAGACCGCCATCTGCGAATCACCTGACGCCAGCGACTTCCCGGCCACCAGCAGCTTGCCATCCGGCTGCAACACGAGATCCGCCGGGGAGACGAACCTCGTCAAAGCCGGAGAGACGGGGCCTGCTTGCTCGAATGACGCATCCGTCGTGCCATCCGGCAAAAAACGGGCCAGGCGAAGGGCTCCGCCCTCCGCCGCCGTGCCCGTGAGGACGATCCTGCCATCCGTCTGGAGCCTCATCTGCGTGACGACCAGACCCGGGATGTCCGCCAGCACTGCTTCCCGTGCCCCGTCCGCCTGCTGGCGCGCCAGCAGCGTGCCGCGCGTGGTCGCGCCTCCCTCCACGGCCTTGGTGTAAGCGCAGGCCAGCACCAGCCTGCCATCCGCCAGCGCCCGCACTGCGATGACCTCGCTCGTGGTGGCGTCCAATGACGGGAAGACCTTGCCGTGCTCCCCGAATGTCGTGTCCAGCGTGCCATCCGCATGCAGCCGGATCATGGAGGCATTCCCCGCGCCGCTCCCCGCCAGCACCAGCTTCCCGTCCGCCACCGTCACCATGTCATGGACAATATCAGCGCGCGGCTCGTAGCCCGGCAATTCCACGATCCCCGTGCCATTGAAGCTCAAGTCCAGATCGCCCGGCGCGGCGTGGAGGGCGTGGAGGGAGCCCAGGCCCATCACCGCGGCCACCAGCGGGCCGCCCCAGCGGAAAGGAAGTGGAATGCGCATACACCCTCCTCGTGCGCTGTTTCCGGGCGAAGTGGGTCACGTTTTCTGAAAAAGTTTTTCCATGGGGATGGATGATGATGATCAGCCTCACTGGCTGCCGTTGCTGACGATGACCGGAATCAGCTCCTTGAAGCGCGCCCAAGGCACCAAGAAAAAGCCGCCGCCGCGCAAATGACGATCAGGTCACCGGGGGGCCGTCCCGGAGGGATAGGAGACATGGGGCCGCAACGTGACGGGTATTTTGTCCCGTCTGCGTTCCCGCCACAGTCCAAAATGGTCTCCGCTCTTTGGAAGGCGTTCCCCCACGAGAGACCCCTTTTGGACTGCGGTGGCAACCGAAGG
>CAZQUC010000122.1:0-3228 GCA_964596095.1 uncultured Enterobacteriaceae bacterium | reverse complement strand
TTGGAAGGCGTTCCCCCACGAGAGACCCCTTTTGGACTGCGGTGGCAACCGAAGGGCGACACCGCTTTCCGGGGGTGGACGCCGCCACCGAATGGAGCGTCTCCCCCCAAAGCGGCGTGGCGCTCCGGTTGCCTTCGGCGGTCTTCGCTTCGCTACGGCTCCCGCCGCAGTCCAAAAGAACCGAAAGGCGACACCTCTTTTTGTGCGCATGAAGGCAGGTCCAACACAGACTCACGCCACCGTATCTCATTTCTAGCCGGCCCTCCGGGCTTCCATCCTGAAATGGGCTGATCAGTGACAAAACGAGACACGGCCGGGCTCTGAAAATTCCCCGATCTTTCGCGTGCTTTCCGTTAGAAACGGTGAATTCCGGCATTGAAACGTGCATGGATACCCATGCTTTCCCTATCCGCCGGAGCTTCCGCTTTCTCGCCGGACTGTTTTTCCTGGCCGCCTTCGCCTCGTGGTTGCCGGCCGCCGTTGATCTGCGTGATGGCGGGGCGGCCGAGCATCACATGACTCCCGCCGCCCCGCAGCTCAACGTGCCTTTCACCTTCCAGTTCACCGTGGAGAACGCCGGGGAGACCGAGGCCGTGGGGGCCGAGGCGGTCTTTTATCTCTCGACCGATCAGGTGCCGGGCAATGCCGGGGATATCCTGTTGGCGCGGGTCGCGCTGCCCGCCATTTCCTCGAAAGCCCCGGCAAAGGTTACCACCAACCTGACCATCACCTCACCCGGCGGGCCGTGGCGCCTGATCTGGGTGCTGGAGCACCGGGAGGAAACGAACGCCCGCGATAACATCGTGATTTACGCGAATCAAATCACCGTCGCCGCGCCGCCGACCGGCTTCGATCTCGCCGATGCCGGGACCGTGCTGCACAGCCTCACCCCCGCCTCGCGACAGCCCGGCCAATCCTTTGACGTGACCGCCAGCGTGCGCAATCTCGGCCCCGCCGCCTCGCCCGCCTTCAGCGTCAGTTACTACCTCTCCACCAACGCCACCTATGAAAACACCGATGTGTTCCTCGGTAGCGTGAACGGCCCCGCGATAGCCGCTCCCACCGGGGGCCTCGTCCTCATTGTCCCTGTGGGCACCTCGCTGACCGTGCCCGCCGGTCAGGAGCCGGGCACCTACCGGATCATTTACCTCATCAAATCCGAGGCCGATGCCAATCAGGCCAACAACACCGTCCTGCTCGGCCCCAGCCTCACCGTGACCTCGCCGCCCCGGACCGGCTTCGACCTCGCCGATGCCGGAGCCGCCCTGCGGAGCATCAGCCCCACCTCGGTGACGTCCGGCCAGAACATCACCGTGCAAGCAAGCGTGCGCAATGCCGGCCCCGACGCCTCGCCCGCTTTCAGTGTGGAATACCGCCTCTCCACCAATGACACCTTTGGCGATGGCGACGACGTCATCCTCGGCACCCAGCCGGGAGCCGCCATGCCCGCGCCCCCTCTGGAAATCAACAACCCTACGGTCACTCCGGTGGGCCGGACCCTCACCATCCCCGCGGGCCAGACCCCTGGCGCCTACCGCCTCCTCCTCCGCATCATCGCCCCGGCCGACACCAACCAGGCCAACAACACCGTCCTCTTCGGCGCGACCCTGACCGTGACCGCGCCGCCGGTCGGCACGGTGGACCTCGTCGATGCGGGCGCCTCGTTCCGCTCCCTCCATCCCGCGCCGTATTTCATGGCAAACACGCCGCTGAACGTCTCCGGCACCATCCGCAACAACGGCACCGTCGCCTCCGGCCCCTTCACGCTCGCCTTTTTCGCCTCGCGTGACCAGACCATCGGCGACGCGGATGACATCGTGCTCAGCCTCCACTCCATGCCCGCCGTGCCGCCCACCCTCACCACGTTCATCATGGCCCCCTTCCAGGTGCAGGTGCCGACCACCCTCCTGCAAACCGGCGTGTCCTACTACATCGGCTGGCGCATCGTCGGCGGCAACGACTCCAACGAGGCCAACAACGCCATCCTCATGAGCGGGTTCGTCAGGCCCCTGCCCCCTCCGGCCGTGCAATTCGTGGGCAACTGGACTGTCTCCGGGGAAAGAGTGGCTTATTGGGATTCACGCTTCCGTCTCTCCGGCTTGCTGGCCAATAATGCCCAGGGCACGGATCCCATTTTCGAACTGGATCCCATTATCGAACTGAAAGCGGAATTCCGCCGGGTAGGGCAGATTGATCCGGTGTGGGTCATCAACTTCTCCAATCCGAATGCTGACACTTTGGTTAATGGAGAGGAAGTCACCAGTTCCAACTGGTCGAGAATTTATAAGCTTCTTCCCGGCCAGCATGGTTTCACGATTGATTTCCGACACTCAAGCATCAAAGGGTTAGGTGGCTCACAGCAACTCCCCGCGGGATTTTACCAGGTCAAGCTGACTGTCAGAGACATTCGAATGATAGACCCCCTGGATACCTATAACATCCCGAGCGTTTTCGTCGCCGACCCTTCCAAGCCCGACTTGCAGCCCTATGGCGCCGGTCAAATCACCCCCCAGGCGGTCCAGCCGGGAGGAACGGTGACTATTTCCGGTCTGGAAGTCAGAAATTACGGCAAGGAGGATGCCCCCGCCTCCACAGTGCGCTTTTTTGCCAATGACACGCCGCTTGGCTCTCACCTCTCCATTCCGGCCATTCCGCGCCCAAGGCCCTTCAAGAACAATTCCAAAAGTTACGAGCGAGCGCCCATTCCCGCCACCACCGTGACCCTCCCGGCCGGCTTGGGCGAGGGGGAGGTGGAGCTTTTTGTCATGGTCGATTCGATGGAGGCCATCGACGAAGACGCGGAACTGAACAACCGCCTGTCCCTGGGCACGGTCACCGTCGGCTTCAAACCCGATCTGCGGCCAGGCGTGAAAGAGCACTTGCACTTTCCCGAAGCCCTCCTGCCCGGCATCCGGTCCTCCCTGAGCGGGTGGGTGACCAACCTGGGCCTCGAGGAAGCCGGGGCCTTCGCGGTGCGCTTTTACCTCACCACGAACGCCGCCTCCAGGGCCGAGAGCCTCACCCAGCAGGGCATCCTCCTCGGCACCGTCGACAGTAGCCCGCTGCCCAGCCAGGGCACCCGGGAACTGCACCTGCTCTTCACCGTCCCCATCGGCACCTCGCACGACACTTATTATTTCGCAATGTGGATCGACCCCACCAATGCCATTGATGAATGGAACGAGAACAACAACATCTTCATTTCCGGCCCGGTGCAGGTCGGCCCGG
>CAZQUC010000121.1:0-10943 GCA_964596095.1 uncultured Enterobacteriaceae bacterium | reverse complement strand
GCGCTCGGCCACGCCTCGCTTGCCCTGGGCTGAAATATCTCGCCCCCTTGGGGCTAAACAGATACGGCGACATGTCGCCCCGATCCAAAGCGTGGTCATGCCCACGCACTCCAAACGCTGGGGGGCGCGGCGCCCCCGGCGCTCACGCTTCCACCAGCGCGGCCTCGCGGGCCGAAGCGGCGCGTTTGCGGGCGTTTTCGTCGAGGATTTTTTTGCGGAGGCGCAGGCTGAGGGGCGTGGCTTCCACGTATTCGTCGGCGCTGATGTATTCGAGCGAGCGCTCCAGCGACATCTGCACCGGCGGCTCGAGTTGCACGCCCTTGCCATCGCCCTGCGAGCGCATGTTGGTGAGGTGTTTTTCCCGCACGGGGTTGACCGGCATGTCCTGGATGCGCGCGTTTTCGCCGATGACCATGCCTTTGTAAATCTTGTCGCCGGGTTTGATGAAAAGACGGCCGCGCTCCTGCACCATCACGAGCGCGTAGGCGGTGGCCACGCCGTCCTCCATGCTCCACAGCACGCCGTTGCGGCGGGTCTCGATCTCGCCGGCATAGGGCGCGTAATCGAGGAAAAGGTGGCTCATCACGCCGAGGCCGCGCGTGCCGTTGACGAGATCGGTCTCGAACCCGATGAGGCCGCGTGTGGGCACGATGGCTTCGATGGAGACCTGGTCGTTGTGGTGCTCCATGTTGGTGATCTGTCCTTTGCGCGTGTTGAGGTTTTCCAGGATGCCGCCCATGAACTCCTGCGGCACTTCGATGAAGACTTTCTCCCGCGGCTCGATGGTCTTGCCGTTTTCGTCTCTTCTCATGATGACCTCGGGGCGGCTCACGCAGACCTCGAAGCCCTCGCGGCGCATCTGCTCGACGAGAATGGCGATCTGCATTTCGCCGCGGCACATGACGTTGAAAACTTTGGGATCGTCCGACGGCGAAACGCGCAACGCGATGTTGGTGCGGATTTCTTTTTGCAGGCGGTCCCAGATGTGGCGGGCGGTGACGTGCTTGCCTTCGGTGCCGGCCAGCGGGCCGTCGTTGACGGCGAACTGCATGGAGATCGTCGGCGGGTCGATCGGCTTGTAGGGCAGCGCCTCGACAGCTTCGCCGTTGGTGATCGTCTCACCGATCTGCACGTCCTCGAACCCGGTGAGTCCGACGATGTCGCCGGCGTGCGCCTCCTCGACCTGGATGCGTGCCATGCCCTCGTGGTGGAAAATGGCGCTCACCTTGCCCTTGACCTGCGTGCCGTCGCCACGCTTGAGCACGACCTGATCGGCCATGTTTATCTTGCCGCGGTAGATTTTGCCGAAGGCGATGCGGCCGAGGTATTCGCTGTAGTCGAGGTTCGCGATCAGAAGCTGGAAATCATGCCCGGCGAAGGCGCGCGGCGGCGGGATGTGGCGGACGACGGCCTCGTAGAGCGGCTTCATGTCCACGCTCTCATCCTCGAGTTCGTTTTTGGCGAAGCCATTTTTCGCGGAGCAATAGAGGTGCGGGAAATCGAGCTGCTCGTCGGTGGCTTCGAGTTGGAGGAACAGCTCGAAGACCTGGTCGAGCACTTTGTGCGGATTGGCGTTGTCGCGGTCGATCTTGTTGATGACGACGATGGGCTTGGCGCCGGCTTCCAGCGCCTTGCGCAGCACGAACCGCGTCTGCGCCTGCGGCCCCTCCGCCGCGTCCACCACCAGGAGCACGCCGTCGATCATGTTCATGATGCGCTCGACCTCGCCGCCGAAGTCCGCGTGGCCGGGCGTGTCCACGACGTTGATGTGATAGTCGCCGTATTTGAAGGCAGCGTTCTTGGCGCGGATGGTGATGCCCTTTTCGCGCTCGAGATCCATGGAGTCCATCAGCCGCTCTTCAGCGAACTCGGCCTGGTTGGAGCGGAAGGTGCCGGACTGCTTGAGCAGGCAGTCCACGAGCGTGGTCTTGCCGTGGTCAACGTGGGCGATGATGGCGATGTTGCGGATGTGTTCCATGAGTGGTCAGAAAAGAGCGAAAAGACAGGTGAAATCGCCGGACGTGAAGCCAAAAAAACCGCGCCGGTTTTCACAGCAGCGCGGGGGATCGACGGACAGCAGACGGAAAAAAGAGGGTGTGTCCATAGCACGGATTGGCCGGCTGGCAACCGGGAAGGTTTTTTCCCCGGCGCGGACCGGAGCGCCCTGCGAAGAAAGTTGCTTTTTTGTCACCGGAAGTTGGCGGAAAGAACAGGGATGCCGTATCATGGCGCCGTGTTGGGAGGGAAGAGTGTCGGCGGGAGCGCGCACGCAAAAAAATCCAATTCATACTTGATTTATATGAATTGAGCCGTTAAACATGGGCCTCATGCGGTTGACCAAAAAAGGCGAATACGCGTTGCGCACCTTGATCCGGCTCGGCGTGGCCCACCGGGTTGGGCGCGAGGTCGTGTCCGTTTCCGCGTTGGCGGAAAGCGAAAAGCTGCCGTTCAAATTTCTGGAGCAGATCCTCGCCGATCTCCGCCAGAATGGCTATGTCGAAAGCAAGCGCGGCAAAGCGGGCGGCGCCCGGCTCGCGAAACCGGCATCGGAAATCAGCCTCGGCGACGTGGTCCGGCTGATCGATGGCCGTTTGGCGCCCATTGGCTGCGCCAGCGAAACCGACTACGAGCGATGTTCGTGCCCCGACGAAACCCACTGCGGCCTGCGCATGATCATGATCGACGTGCGCAACGCCATTTCCCGCATCCTCGATCGCTACTCTCTCAATGACATCGTCGAAGTCACCATCAGCAAAATGGAACGCGACGGTGTGTGCCTCCCGTTTGAAACCGCCCCCTTGCCCAACTCCGACACCTCGGACGATTCACCAGGCAAAGCCGCCGCCAAACGGCATGCCGACCCCGCCGACGGGTTTCTCAATATGTTCCTCGGCAAACCTTTGACGACTTGAAGTCATGTCCGCTTCCACCATTACCCAACCATCATCCACTCCCGCTGCCGCCACCTCCGAACCGTGGCTGGAAGTTTTACGCCGCAAAGTCGGCGGCATCCGTTTCGGCTCGGTGCAAGTCATCGTGCACGAAGGTCGGGTCACCCAAATCGAAGCGATCGAAAAAACCCGGTTCGCCGCTGAAAAGCACGACCATGCCTCCGGGGCGCGCGCGTCCTGAACGCGTGTCGAGGCTCCTCTCCCGTCCGTTCACCGATCCGCCGCCACGCCTTCCAAGGGGCGCGCGGCCGCGCCACGTCACGGAAAGCCGGATTTGCCGCCATCACACCAATCACTGATTCAATGTAACCATTCACCCGTTTCCTGTTATGGGAGCTGTTTTACCATCCTTCCGGACCGAAGCTATTTCCGGTTTTGCCACGCCTGGAACCTTTCTGCCCGCGCGTGCCGGTCACGGCCGGACGGCGGCAGAGCCGCGCCGCGCGCGTATCTCCAAAGTGGTGTATCCGCCGCAGCGGGGTTCGGGCGAGACGATCAAAGTCGGCTTTTTCGGCGGCGTTCATGGCGATGAAATGGCCGGCACGCTGGCCTGCTACGAGTTGATGGAATGGGCGGCGCGCCGGCCGAGCGGCCTCGACGACTATGAGTTGCATTTTTATCCGATGTGCAATCCCACCGGCTGCCGCGCCCGCACCCGCGAGTCGCGGGCAGGCTGCGACTTGAACCGCGAGTTTTGGCGAAACTCCACCCAACCGGAGGTGGTCTTCCTCGAGCGCGAATTGCGCCGCGAGTGCTACGACGCCATCATTTCCCTCCACGCCGATGATACCTCCGACGGCGTGTATGGGTTTGTCAGCGGGGCCTTGCTCAGCGAGCACCTCCTCGAGCCCGCGCTGGCCGCGGCCGCGACCATCCTGCCGCGCAACGAAGCGCCGGTCATCGATGGCTTTCCGGCCCGGCGGGGCATCATCTCGGAGGGGTATCCCGGCATTCTCAGCGCGCCGCCCGAGCAGCGCCCGCGGGCGCTGGAACTCGTCTTTGAAACCCCCGCCCTGGCGGCAATGCCGAACCAAGTCCGCGCCACCGTGCTGGCGATGAAAGCCATGCTGGCGGAATTCAAGAACCTCCTGGCCTACGCGCCGAATCTCTGATTCCCGCGGCCAGGTCCATCTACGTCCCTTCCGGCCCATTCAACAACGCCACCACCTCTCGCGCATAGCCCGTGCGGTCGGCGGCGAGCAGCAGCCCCGACACAATAACCACCCGCCGCGCTCCGGCGGCGATCAGCGCGGGCGTGTTTTCTTTTTTGACCCCCCCGATGCAAAAGATCGGCCGTGGGACGCGGCGATGGACTTCGGCGATGTCCTCCAGCCCGATGGCGGGGCGGCCGGGTTTGGTCGGCGTGGCGAAGAGCGGCCCGAAGCCGAGATAGTCCGCGCCCTCGGCCTGCGCGGCCTCGGCCTGCGCGAGGCTGTGGGTGGAGCGGCCGACCAGGGCGTCCGGCCCGGCCAGCGCGCGCGCGGCGTCGAGCGGCCCGTCCTCCTGCCCGACATGCACGCCCTCACCGCCGGCGGTGGCGGCGAGTTCGGGGAAATCATTGACAAACAGCGGCACCCCCGCAGCGAAGGTCACCGGATGCACGGCCCGCACCAGGGCGGCGATAGCTTCCGGCGGATGGCCCTTGGCCCGGATTTGCAACACGCCCACACCGCCGCGGATCAGTTCCTCTGCCAACGCGGGAAAATTCTCCCCTTTGGCATACCCCGTATCGAGGATGCCATATAGCCGCGCCGCGGCGAGCGCCGCGCGGCTGGTCTCCAAGGGCAGGCGCGGCGGACGGGTGTGGGCCATATCTCATCCAGGCCGCGGGAAAAATTCTGTCAACCTCTGAAGGAAAAAGAAACTCCACTCCTTGTTTTTCGCGCAAGTCCGTGGCGCGTCGTCGTCTGCTGAGGGGACGGGCACCCTTCTGCTTAAGGGACAACCCAACGTCGGTATTCGGAAGGAAGCATCGCGGCGACGATCGTTTCCAACTCCACGGCGGCGGCCTCGATCCGACGAAGGTCGTTCGTGGAAAGTTCAAGGATCGCGAGTTTCCTCCCGGCGAGATTCTGCTGATACCGGAGATTTTGATCGGCGGTGATGAACAAATCGAACGCCGTTTCGACCACTCGTAGCAGATCGCCATTCGTAAAACCTCCCCACCCGCAATAGCTCGCCGTTTGGCACTCGTGATCAGGCAGCAGTTTCCGCACGGGCCAGGGGACGCACTCGTCCAGCAGGATTTTCATGGCGCGGAGGAAACGAGTTCCTTTTCCGATTGCTCAAGCACCCGGCAGGCCATTTCCCGGGTGACGGAAGGAAAGCACTCCAGAAATTCGGAAAGAGTGTAATCGCGTTCCAGATAATCGAAAAGCGTCTGCACCGGCACCCGGGTGCCGCGGAACACGGGAGTGCCTCCCAAAATCGCGGGATCGATCACCACCAAGGTGTCACTTTTCATGGCGTCATCGTATCACACGAAGTCTGTTGAGCAATCATCCCTGGTTTTCCCGTCGCTTCACAAGCCGAAAACCCCCCGATTTTCCTGCCCGGGCAATATGTTCGTCACTGTGTTTTCCTTCTTTCTTTTGCGCGAAGGGGTGCCGCAGATCAGAAGCGGCGTTCCGTTTAACATGCGGAAGAATGTTGATATATACCGAATATGACAACGACCACGCTCTTCATGAATGGTCGCAGCCAGGCGGTGCGGTTGCCGAAGGAGCTTCGGTTGCCGGGCAAGGAGGTGTCGATCCGGCGGCTGGGGGCGGGCGTGCTCATCGAGCCGATCACGGAAACGGCGTGGCCGGAAGGGGATTTTGAGGCGATCCGGATCGATGACGAGAATTTCGACTGCCCGGCACAAGGCGTGTCGCCAGTTCCAATCTGGCAATGAAAATTCGTAACAGAGTAGGAATAAATAGATTATTACCGCGGCACCGGCACCTTTTCGACCACCTTGCGGATCGCTTCGGTGACGGTCAGCCCTTCGATTTCGTATTCGGGGCGCAGGATAAGCCGGTGGGAAAGCACGGACGGGAGCAGCCCGCGCACGTCATCGGGGGTGATGAAGTCGCGGCCTTGCAGCGCGGCGTAGGCCCGGCTGGCGAGGAGCAGCGCTTGCGTGGCGCGGGGGCCGGCGCCGACGAGGATGTGCTCGCTGTTCCGCGTGTGGCGGATGAGATCGACGATGTAGGCGGTCAGCTCGTCCTTGACGAAGACGTCGTTCAACGCGCGCCGCAGTGGCGGAAGCTGGTCGCCGGCGAGCACGGGCTGGACGACTTCTCGCTCCAGCAGCGCCTCGGGCGAATCGCCGCCGAGCATTTGCGTGGCGAGGCGCAGCTCGTCTTCGCGGGTCGGGTAATCCACGGTGACTTTGAGCAAAAAGCGGTCGCGCTGGGCTTCGGGCAATGGGTAGGTGCCTTCGTATTCGATGGGGTTCTGCGTGGCGAAGACGGTGAAATTCGGCGGCAGCGCGAAGGTCTCGCGGTCGATGGTGACGAGCCGCTCCTGCATGGCCTGGAGGAGCGCGGACTGGGTCTTGGCGGGGGCGCGGTTGATTTCATCCGCGAGCAGGAACGAGGTGAAGACCGGCCCGCGCACGAGCGTGAACTGGCCGTCGCGGAGATTGAAGACATTGGTGCCCGTGATGTCCGAGGGCATGAGGTCGGGCGTGAACTGGATGCGGTTGAACTCGCCGCCGAGCACGCGGGCGAGGGTGCGCACGAGCAGCGTTTTGCCCACGCCGGGCACGCCTTCGAGCAGCAGGTGCTGGCCGGTGAAGATCGCCAGCAAACAGGCCTCCACCACTTCGGGCTGGCCGATGATGACTTTCGCCACCTCGCCGCGGGCGCGGGCCAGGGTGTCTTTGAGGAGGTCGAGCGACTCGGACATGGGAAAACGATGGAATGACGGGAAAAACCTGTGGGCGGGCGGCGCGAACATGAGCGGGCGGACGCATTTTGCCAAAACAAAAGCCGGCCGTCGGTCGCGGGCTGCCGGCTGTGGAAAAGAGCTTTTTCACAGAAGGAAGGGAAGGTTTTGAAAGACGATTCCATTTCAGAGCTCTTCCCTTCTTTCTGTTGAGTTTCATCACGATCATGGGCGGCCGTTGGACAAAGAATTGCCTGATCATGGAAATAACATTCGCCGGGAAGAGAAGCGTGGCTATGAACGGATGTTCCCGTTTTTTATTTCCCCCGCCGTGTTTCCGACGGCTTCCCCGACATCTCATGCACCGCTGGTTGTTTCTCGTCGCTTTGATCATCGTCCTCGCCACCGGCGCCCTGTGGTGGGCGGGCGGCGCGCATCGCGGGTGGACCAAGACCAGCGTCCTTGTGCCGAAGGTCGATGAGATCACAGAGATCGTGTATCACGAAACGGAGGATCGTTTCGTGCCGGGAATGGATTTCCTCGGCTCCGGGCTGGCGGTGGCGGGCGCGCTCGCGGTCATCGGGCTGGTCGTCCAATCCCGCCGCCGCCGATTGCGCGCGTAAGGGGCGTCAGCGCGCGGCGGGCGCGGCTTTCCAGAACATGAGGTGCTGCCACGGCAGCCCGTCGAATTCGCGCGCGAGGGCGAAGCCGTTGGCTTCCCATTCCTTGTGGATTTGCGCCTTGGTCATTTTGTGTTCGGGGAGGATCGGCACGTCGTCATCCTCGCCGCGGAACTCGACCAACGCGACCACTCCCTCGGGTTTCAGCGCGCGTCGCATCGCCGCCAGCATCGGCTCGGGATGCGAAAACTCGTGATACACGTCCACCAGCAGAATGAGGTCGCAGGAGGCGGGGGGGAGCTTGGGGTCATC
This sequence comes from uncultured Enterobacteriaceae bacterium, assembly GCA_964596095.1. Taxonomy (GTDB): domain Bacteria; phylum Verrucomicrobiota; class Verrucomicrobiia; order Verrucomicrobiales; family V1-33; genus CAJBME01. The sequence goes on along the minus strand of CAZQUC010000121.1, from coordinate 3,187 downwards.
CTCCTCGCCGAGGATGGTGGCGATGTTGGCGATCCCGGAGGCACGGGCGCGGGTTTCAAGGTCGGCGAGCATTTCCTGTTGGATGTCCACCGCGAAAACCTTGCCCTCGGCGCCCACGCGCGCGGCCATCTTCAACGTATGCCAGCCGTTGCCGCTGCCGAGATCGCAGGCCACGTGACCGGGTTGCAGGCGCAGCTCCTTCATCAGCAGGGAAGTTTTTTCCTCCGCCTCGCGCAGCCGTCGCAAGAGCCAGCTCGCCCCGCCATGGTAGGACATCGCCGGCGCGATCCGCCGTCCCATGTATTCCGTCCGCGCGGCGGAACGGGGCACGGCGGATTCCGGACCGGAAGGCGCGATCGGCGCGGGTTTCTCTTGAGCGGCGAGCAGCAGACAGCCGGCGACGACAGACAAGAACCCGAAGAACCATGAGCGATGGGGCATGGGGCAGTCTAGCCGCAGGCGGCCTCCGGCTCGACCGATATTTTGGGGAGAGTCCGGCGTGAGTGGATGGGGTGATTCCGGAGGTGGCTTGGAGGTGGCTTTCGATTCGAGGGTTGCCGCCGTCGGCTTGTCCCTCCGGGGCAAGGCGCCGTCAGGGCGTTGGGGAGAAAAGTCGCGTGAAATTGCCACTTTCACCGGGGATTTGCGATGCCGTGGATAGGCCTCCCGGCACTCACCCCATCCACTCATGAAACGCCGTCTTTTCCTTCGCCTCGGGCGCTGGCTGGTCTTGTGCCTCGCGGCCGGTCTCACCTCCGCGGTCGCCCTGCCGTGGGTCGAACGGCACGGGATGTCGCTTGCCACGTTGCAGAGCGAGGTCAATCTCTGGACGAAGCCGCCCTACAATTTCCGGGTCACAAAGCTGAGCGGCAGCGAAACGAACGGCGCGGCGCGTTATGCGGCCATTTTCGAAGCCCGCGGCAATGCGCCGGCCTCGCTGGCGCGCTATGGATTGACCGCCGGTGATTTCACGGCCTTGCACGATCTCATCCATGGCGCCGGCTATCGCCTGGTCTGGCTCGATGGCTTCGGCGTGGGGAACACGGCTTACTACAACGGCATCTGGGAGCACTCGCCCCGCACCGGGGCGCAGCGGGTGCGGCTGGGAGAGACGCTCACCAGCCATTCTTCCGCGAATTTGTCGAACGTCCTCGCGGGTTATGCGCTCACCGATCTGTCGTCGTTCTCGGTGAATGGCGCGCCGCGACATGCGGGGGTGTGGACGTGGGGCGGCGGTGGCGATTACCAATTCCGCCACCACCGCACCGGCGCCGAGTATCAGTCGGATTTCGAGACGCTGGGCGCGCAAGGGTATTACCTCCGGCGGGTGAGCGGCTACGAGGCGGGCGGCGGGCACCGCTTCAGCGGCGTGTGGCGCAAGACCAGCCTCGGCTCCGGGTGGAGTTACCACGGGATGCGCGCGTTGGATTTCACCTCGCATAATTACAACGCGATCTACCAAGGCTATCGGCCGGTTTTCATCGATGCCTACAATGTCGGCGCCGACACTTACTACAACGCCACGTGGGTGCGCAACGGAGGCCTGCCCGTTTCCCGGCTCAATGCGATCTCGACGTTCATCGACGATTACATGCAGGACCGCAACCTGCCCGGCCTCTCGCTGGCCATCGCGCGTCGCGGGCAGCTCGTCTATGCGCGCGGTTTCGGCTATGCCGACAAGGCGAACTGGCAGCCGGCGCATCCCTTGCACCGCTGGCGCATCGCCAGTGTGTCCAAGCCGATCTGCGCCGTGGCGGCGTTGCGCGCGTTGGAGGATTCCGCCGCGTGGTCGTTGGGCAGCCGGGCCTTCGGTTCCGGCGGGCTGTTCGGCAACGATTTCGGCGACCCCGCCGGCACGCCCTACAACACCAACGAGAAAGCCATCACCCTCCGCCAGCTTCTCAACATGACCGCGGGTTGGAACGACGAGGGCAAGCTCTGGTATGGCTCCGAGCCGAATTACGGCGTCAATCATGCCCAGATCATCGGCTGGCACCTTGATAACAAGAACCCGACCTGGACGCCCGGCACGCATTACAAATACAACAACTTCAACTACCAGGTCGCGGCCCGCATTCCGGAAAAAATCACCGGCCTGAGCTTTGAGGGTTACTGCAAACAGCAGATCTTCGATCCGTGCGGAATGGTGTCGCCCGCGATGGGCAACCGCACCGCCGCCGGCCGCCTCGCCAATGAAGTCGCCTATTACGACGGCGACCAGTGGGGATCGCCCGAGAATGTGTGGCCCGCGCGCATGGATGGCAGCACCGCGTGGGTGACGCGACCGGCCGATTTGCTGCTCATGGCCCGGCGCATCGATGGGAATCCGCGCCATGCCGACATCATCGGCGCCTACGCCTTGTCGCAAATGCGGCTCGGCAACGGGCAGCCCGATGACAATGGCAACACGTCCACTTACGGCCTCGGCTGGTATGCCGGAAACCGCCACGGCCGCGCGTGGTGGCAGCACAATGGCGCGATGGCCGGCACCCAGGCCATCCTCGTCGCCAGCGCCGACGGCGAGCTGGCCTTCGCTTACGCCGCCAATTCCATCCACTCCAGCGACACGGCGTCCAGCACCCTGCGCAACAAGATTCTCGACCTCATGAACGACATTGAGACCGCCAACGCCTGGCCGGCTGTCAATTTGTTCGGCAAATACAACCCCGCCTACGATGCGTGGGCGACCGCCGCCTTCGGCGCCTCCGTCACCAACCGGCCCGGCGTCTATGAGTTGTGGGCGCCGGACGCCGATCCCGATGGCGACGGCCGCCCCAATGCCCTCGAAGCCTTTCTCGGCAGCGACCCCACCACGCCCGACCCCGCGTCCTGGGCCTCCGTTAGCGTGACCAATACCCATCTCATCCTGCGCTGGACCAAAAAGATCGGCGACCGCGGCGTCACACCGACGCCGGAGTGGTCCAATGCGCTGGGAGCCTGGGGAACCAGCAGCGCGGCGGAAATCGTCACCCGCAACGATCTCATCACCTTCATCGGCCACACGGTCCAGGAAGCCCGCCTGGCCCGCTCTTCCCATCCCGCGCGTTTCTTGCGTCTCGCGTTGGACGTGCGGTGAGCCGATGCCGTGGGCGTCCTATACCACGCTCTGTTAAAAGCGGGTTTTTTTGTGGTATTGTGCCTCCGGCCAATGTTCCGTGCGCCGAGCCAGAGACTCGGGACGCAGATC
>CAZQUC010000120.1:0-10983 GCA_964596095.1 uncultured Enterobacteriaceae bacterium | reverse complement strand
GTAACAACTCTTCCAACCCGCTCTGTCCGGCCCGTCCACGCCACCGGCTCATGCTGGACGGGTCCAACGGCACGTCGTGCTCGAAGTAGCGCATGCCGCTCAGATATTGCCAGTAGGGATTTTGCAGCCAGCCTTCCACCACCGCCTCATCGCTCAGGTCGAAGGTGTATTTGAGATAGTGCAATGACACCATCAACCGGGTGCCGATGGAGGGCCTGCCCTCCGAATCGTGCCACATGGCGGCACAGCTTTCTTCAAACCCATCCCAGTCGATGTTTTGCGCCAGGACGACCATCGGGTGCTTCATGTCCAGGATGCGCACCAGCTCGATTTTGAAGAGTTCAATTTGCGGTTCAGCATGCGGATTGGCACGGCATTTCATGGCCGGATTTTGCCGGAAAACACACCCCTGCTCCAGGTTTATTTGCAAAACCGAAACATCTTTTTCGCGCTCCGTCCCTGATCCTATCAGGCATCCAGACATTTTTCAGAATCGACTATATTATCGATATGATGATTTATTTTATATAAATAAATTTGCTTTTTACCCTTATGGCAACAGTAGCGCTCCGCGCAATTCAAATCAGATGAGAGAAAAAAATACCCACTCACGGCCGGCGGGCGCGGGGGACGGGGTCGCGGCGGGATTCTTTGCCGAAGATGAGGGAGTTGGGTTTGTCCTCCACGGTGGCGGACAGGGTCTTGAAGGCGCGGAGGGCGGCGCGCAATTCGTCCAAGGTGCGGTGCAGGTCGCCTTGGACGTTGCCGTCGGGGCCGAGGCTGGTCACTGCCGCGCGCACGTCGCGCAGGGTGGCGTTCAATTCCGTGGGCACGTTCTGCGTCTCGCTTTTCGCGAGGAGGGCTTTCACTTCAGCGAGGCTGGCGCGGGCCTCGGTGGCGGTGGCGGATATCTCGTCGGCGGAGCGGCCGAATTTGGCGAGGGTGTCCTCCAGGGGCAGGGCTTCCAGCTTGGCGAGGATGGCGTTGACCTTGGCTTCGAGTTGCACGAGGCCGGAGGAGTGGGTGGGGATGACATCGTAAGCGCCGTGACGCGTGAGGGTGGCGGGAGGCGCGTCGGGGAGGTAGTCGAGATCGATGTAAAGCGCGCCGGTCAGCAGCGACCCGGTGCCGAGGCGGGCGCGCAGGCCGTGGCGCACCGCGTTTTCGACGAGGGCGTCGGCTTGCGCGGGATCGGCTTCCGTATCGGAAAGGCGGAGCAGGGAGCGATCCATCTCGATGAGCACGGGCACGCGCGGATCCACGCCGCTGTCCGTGGGCTCGCGGTATTTGAAGGAGATGTCCACCACGCGGCCGAGCGGCAGGCCGCGGAATTCAACGGGCGCGCCTTTTCTGAGGCCGCGCACCGATTGGTCGAATAACAACAGGCCCCGCCAGTCGGGCGTGAAGACGGCGGCGCGGGTGGCGGTTTCGTCGGGGAAGAGGGGAAAGACCGCGCCATCGGCGACCGGTCCGCCGGGATCGCCGCCGGGCGGGACGGCGAAGGACACGCCCCCGGAGAGCATGGCCTGGAAGGATGGCGTGCGCACGCGGAAGCCATCCGCGCCCGCGCTGATATCCACGCCGCTGGTATTCCAGAAACTGGTGCCGGTGGTGACGAGGCCCGCGTATTCCTCGCGGATGAAAATTTCGAAGCGCGTCTGTTGCTCTTCCGCCGCCAACGCGCGCTGCTCGACCCGCCCGACTTCGAAGCCGCGGAAGTAAACCGGCGCGCCCGGCGTCAGCGAGCCGGTCTGGTCGGCGATCAGGGTGAGGCGCAGCCCCGGCACGTGGGAGGCGGTGATGGGAGGTTTTTCCAGCCCTTCGAAATGATGCACGCCGCCGGGTCCGGAGCCGGGGTCGAGTTCGATATAGGCGCCGGTGATGATGGTGCTGAGGCCCGACACATCCGAGGCCGAGACGCGCGGGCGGACGACCCAGAAGCGGGAGCCCTGGCGCAGCAGCGGCACCGATTCGGGATCGATCCGCAGCGAGGCCACCACCGAGCGGAGGTCGCTGGACAACTCGACATGCTCCACCAGGCCGACGCGGACGGAGCGGCAACGCACTTCGGTCTTGCCGCTGACGAGGCTGTCCGCGGTTTCGAAGCGCACGCGGACGAGCGGGCCGAGATCGCGATAGTGCTCCCACACCAGCCAGACGCACAGCCCGAGGGCGACCAGCGGCACCACCCACACGCTGCTCCAGCGCCGGCTTTTGCGCACGGTCGCGCGTGGCTCGGACGGGCGATCCTTTTCCTCGACGGGCGGCGTGAGATCTTCGGGCATAGGGGCAACGGAGCCGGGCGGAAGAGACGGCCCGCGCGCCCCGTGGGCCGGCCGGCTTTCCCGCGCGTGCAAGCGGTTATTCCAGCTTGATCGGTTCGGGCGGGCGGAGATTGAGGCGGCCTTTTTCTTTTTCCAACAACTTCTGCGGCGAGAGATCGAACTCCGGCCCCCGCGGGCGGTCCTCATCCTCCTCGGCGGAAAGGGCGCGCGGAATACCCGTGCCGGGCTGCACCGAATTGTAGGGATCTTTCACGTCGCCGCGAATGAGCGGCGCGGTGATGATGAGGGCCTCCATGTTGGCGGCGGCCGCATTGGCGCGGGAGCTGACCAGCGGCGTGGGTTCGGCCAGGAGCGGGGTTTCGCCCGGCGCGGTGCTTTCTTCGAGACGCTTGGTATGGTAGTGGCAGAAGTCCAGCACCTTGTAGCCCGGGCGGATCACCTCGCGGAAAGAACTCCGCACGTAGCGCACGCGGCCCGACTCGGGGTCGGCCTGTTGCTCGTAGCAGGCGTCGGTGGAGCGCAGGCCGGAGCGGGTGCAGACCTCGATGGCCTCGGCATTCGCCGGCTCTTCGAGATCCTCGCCGGGAAAGAGCGCGTCGGCGGCCTTCATCACGCCGCACCATACGGGCAGGGCGATCTCGCGGCTGAAGGCGTTCTCATAGATCATGCCGGGCAGGTCGAGGCCGGACCAGACGGTGGTGGTGACGCGCGTCGTGGAGCCGGCGAACCACAGGTCGGTGAAGTTGGAATGCGTGCCGGTTTTGCCGCCGGCGGGGATGTCGCCCATTCCGTAACGGGTCGTGGCCGCCGCGCCGGGGCCTTCGGTCAGCGCCTGGGCGAGGCAACTCTCCACCTGATACGCGGTGATCTCGTCGGTGGCGGTCACGAGCGCGGTTTCGGCGGCCTTGGAGGCATAGATGACGTTGCCGTCGTGATCCTCGATTTTGCTGATGAGGAACAGCTGGCTGGGCCGCTGCCCGCGGTTCGCGAAGGTGGAATACGCCAGCGCCATTTCGGTGGGCGTGACTTCGCTGCCGCCGAGGAAGGCCTTGTTTTCATCGCGCAGCGCCGACTGGATGCCGAGGCGTTTGGCGAAGTCCTGCACCTTGGCGAGGCCGACCTCGCTGCCGAGCCGCACCGCCGAGCCGTTGCGCGAATACACGAGCGCGCGCCGGGCGCTGATGTCGCCGGCGTAGCTTGTATTCGGATCTTCGGATCCCCATTCGCCGAGAATGCCCGTGATGGCGCCGATCATCACGCGCGTGTTGTCCAGCGGCGTGTCCCGCACCCGCGAGCCGGGATACCAGCCGTTCTCGAACGCGGCGCCATAGACGAACGGAATGAAGGCCGTGCCGGCGGCGCGCTTCCCTTGCAGCACGCGGTTGTATTGGCTGTGGGCGAAATCGCGTCCGCCGACCATGGCGAGGATCGCGCCGTTGGTATTGTCGATGGTCAGGACCGAGCCCTGGAGGTAGGTCGGGCGCGGGCAGTCCTTGTCGTCGATGGTCTTGCCGGTGGCGAGGAAGGCCGCGAGCTTGCGGCGGTATTGCTCCTTGGTCTCGTGCTTGTAGCCCTTGGTGTTGGTCTCCACCGCCGTGAAGTGGGCGTCGAGCGTTTTCTGAGCCTGGTCCTGCAGGCCGGCGTCGATGGTGGTGAATACCCGGTAGCCGCCCGCCGTGGTTTCCTCGTAGCCGAGCAGGTCGATGAGCTTGCTGCGTGCCTCCGCCTGCACGTAACCCGCCGCCCCTTGGTTGCGGCCGGGATTGACCTTGATCGGCTCGGCCTTGAGCCGGCGGTAGTCGGCATCGGGCAGGTAATTCTCCACCAGCATCCGATAGAGCACGGTGTTCCGCGCCTTGGTCGCCTCCGGGATGCTGTTGAGCGGGGAGCAGCGGTTGGGCGCCTTGATGAGGCCGATGAGCACCGCCGATTCATTAAGGGTGAGTTCATTGACCGGCTTGCCGAAATAGCCGATCGCCGCCGCGTTGATGCCGTAGAACCCGCGTCCGAAGTAGATGCGGTTCAAATACAGCTCCATGATCTGCTGCTTGTTGAACTCCCGCTCGATGCGCCGGGCCAGGAAGGCCTCGGTCAGTTTGCGCGAAAACGTCCGCTGGGTCCGCATCCCGAACCCCTGCCCGGCCAACTGCTGGGTGATCGTGCTCGCCCCCTGGTGGATGCGCCGCACCTTCAGCGTGGCCAGCACCGCGCGGCCGATGCCCATATAGTCCACCCCGCCGTGTTCCCAGAAGCGGCTGTCCTCCTCCGCCACCAGCGCCTGGACCAAATGGGAAGGCACGTCGGTGAAGGCCACCGGGCGGCGGTTCTCCATCACGTAAAAGCTGCCGATTTCCTCGCCGTTGCGGTCGAAGATCAGGCTGCTTTTTTCCAGCACCGCCAGTTGGGAGAGGTCGAACTCCAACGCTTTCTTTTCGTAGTAGGACTTCGCACCCAGCGCGGCGAGCCCCCCGAAGACGAAGGCCGCAAACGAGCCGATCAGCCCCCACTTCACCCACCGGCTCGCGAAGAACGATTTCTTCCGGCGGCGGCGGTTGGACGAGTGCGGGCTTTGCGAAGCTTTGATCAAATCACCTATCATGAGAAACAGACTTCAGAGACGGACAACGAATTCACGCGCCGCGACGCCGGGGAGGAGGATTCCGGCAGCGTGACGCGCGAGAGAAAAAGGACGGACTGGTTACGAAGCGAAACCGATGGCACTATCATGTCTTTTTTCCCAATGGCAACGGTCTCTGCACAGACTCTCACACCGCTTGCGGCCCGGCTGCAAGCGGAGATCACCGCGTGTGGACCGATGCCGTTCGAGCGGTTCATGGCGGCCTGTCTCTACGATTCCGCCTTCGGCTACTACGCGCAAACGGAGCGATCCATCGGCCGGCGCGGGGATTTTTTCACCAGCGTCTCCGTCGGTCCGGTCTTCGGAGAATTGTTGGCGACCTTCGTCGCGCAGACGTGGCGGGATCTCGGCGAGCCGGCGGTTTTCACGCTTCTGGAACAAGGCGCGCATGACGGACGGTTGATGACCGACGTGCTGGCGGCGCTGCGCCGGGATCATCCCGAAGTGCTCCCGATGTTGCGCGTGATGCTCATCGAGCCGCTGACGGCACGGCGGCGACAACAGGAGGAGGCTTTGGCCGCGGGGCAGAGGATACCCATGGCGTGGGTGACCTCGCTGGACGACCTCGCGCCCGCGCCCGTCACCGGCGTGTTGCTCGGCAACGAATTGCTCGACGCCTTTCCCGTGCAGCGCTGGCGCGGCGAGCAGGGCGCATGGCGGGAACTGGCGGTGGCCGTGGATGAGACCGGCCGGTTCGTGTGGCATCCGTTGCCGCCGGCTGCGCCGCCGTTTCCGTTGCCTCCGCTGGCGCCGGAGGAAACCCGCGTGACTGAACTCTGTCCCTCCGTGATCCCCTGGATGCGGTCGCTGGCCGGGGCTGTCGAGCGAGGCCGGGTCCTGCTCTTCGATTATGGCCGCGAGGCCGACGACTACCATGCGCCTCATCGTGCCGACGGCACCTTGCGCGGGTATTTCCAGCACCGTCGCTGCGACGACCCGTTCCAGGCGCCTGGAGAAACCGATCTCACCACCGACGTGAATTTCACCCATCTGCGCGACGCCGCCCGCGACGCCGGCTGGCGCGCCCTCGGTCCCGAACCGCAGGAGCGCTTTCTCACCCGGTTGGCTCGTCCGCGATTGCTGGCCGCGCCCACGCCGGACGCGACGTGGCTGCGGCAATTCCAAACGCTCGTCCACCCGTCCCAACTCGGACGGCTTTTCCATGCCTTCGTGTTGGAGCAAGGGCTGGCCGACGAGTCAGGGTGAGGCTTTGTCAGGCGTGCCGGGCTCGGTGGGGGGCGCGGCCGGTGGCGGTGGAGGCGGCGCGGACGCAGGAGCTTGGCGATTGATCTCCACCAGCAATTGCAGCGCGGGCCGGTGACGGGGCGCATCTTCGAGAGCCAGCAGCACCTCGCGGCGCGCTTCGGCGGAGCCGCTTTGGTGCAGCAAGCGGGCGAGTTGGTAATGCACTTCGGCGGGGTTGGGTGGATCGAGCCGGGCGATGGTTTGCCACGCGGCGATGGCTGCGGACTCTTGGCCGGATTTTTCGGCGGCTTCGGCGAGGGCGCGATAGGGCGCGGGAGTGAGCGGGTTGATCGCGAGAAACCGTTGCGCCTGCTTCACCACTTCGGGCCAGTCTCCGGCCGCCGCGGCGAGTTCCATCAGCCGCGTATAGACATCCGGCGCTTCGTCGTCCAGGTCGGCCAGCGTGGCGAGGGCGGTCCGCTCTTCCGCGGTGGAGCCGAGTTCGCGATGGACACGAGCCAACTCCCGCCACGCGCTGTCGGGACCGATCTGCCGCGGGTAAAGTCGCAGCACCGTTTGCAGCGGCGCTTTGGCCGCGACCCAGTCTTTGGCTTCCAGCGCCTGCTCGGCCTGCTGCCGGAGCGCCCAATAATTGTCCGGCCGGTCCTGTGCCCACGCCGCGCGTTCGGCTTCCGCGCCCGGCAGCAACAGGGCGGGCGGAGGTTTCTCCCAATTCAAGCCGGGCGAGAGGCTTTCGGCCACGGTCTTCGCGTAGGCGAGAAAATCTTTTTCCAGGGTCTCCATCGGCGCGGTGTGGGTGGGTAGCGATTCGTCAATGGGCACGCCCTCGCGCAGGTCGCGCAGCACGGCCTTGATCGACTCCAACCCGAAACGCCCGACCAAAAACTCGATGACCAGCGAGGCCTCGAAATACGCGAATTGCAGGTGCAGCGGTGTCTTTGGCGAAAGGAAGGCACCGCTCAATTGCGCGATGGGCACGAAGTCCTCGCCGAGCAACATGTCGCGGTAGCGTGGCGATAACTGCTCGCCCCAGGACGGGTCTTTCCGCCGCTCCTCATAAACGGAGATCCCCTCGCTCAGCCAGCGCGGCATCTTGTTGGCCGTGGCCTGGAGCGTGACCACGTGGCAAAACTCGTGCCACAACACCGCTTCCCAATTCACCGCCTGGCCGGGACGAGCGGCCGGGCTGGTGGCGGTGACGACCGGGCCGAAGCACACGCCGAGATATCCCGGATTGTCCGGCATCCCGAAGGTGCGCACGCCGAAGTCTTTCTGTGTCGGAAAAATTTCCACCGTCACCGGACGCGCGACTTCCAACCCGTATTTCGCGCCCAAGGTCGCGCGCGCCTCTCCCAGCAACGCCAGGGCGCGCTCGCCGTAGAGCGCGGCCTCCTCCTTTTTCATGCGCAGCACGAAGTCGTCGTTTTTCAACGTGGTGAACTCCCGCGTCATGTGGTCGCGCAACGTCACCAGATTGTAAGCGGCGACATCGTAGGCGTCGCTCTCCTGCACCGCGGCGGCCAGTTGCCAGCCTTCCTCTTCCTGGCCGAGCCGCAGCAGGTCGCTGGCCAGTTGCGCCCGCGCCGGGAGATAGGCGGGATCGAATTTCAACGCCTGCCGCTGGCGGGCCGCGCCTTCGGCGAAGCGGTATTTTTGCGAAAGTTTCTTGCCCAGCAGATGATCGACGAGCGGGTTGTCCGGCCAGTATTTCAGCGCGGCGGCGCGGGCTTCCGTTTCGGTCGTGGCCTCATGACGCAAATGTGCCAGCACCGCGCGATAGGCCCACAGTTCGGGATGATGCGGGTTGACCGCCTCGGCCTGGGCGAGCGCCTCCTCCGCCTCCGCGTAGGCTTCGGCGTCGATGCGATGGTCGGCCAGCCGCAGCAGGCTCGGCACGTGGCGCGGGTTCGCCTCCAGCGCCGCGGCCAGCGCTTTCAACATCTCCCCGCGATCGCTCGGCGCGTAGGCGAGCGCCAGCCCGTAATGAAACGCCGCATCTTGCGGAAACACCTTCAGCGCGGCCTGATAGGTTTTGGCCGCGAGGGCGTAATCGTGCTTGTCCAAGGCCAGCTCGCCCTCCGCGAGCAGGGGCTCGCGGGCGTCGGGCTCCAGCCGTTTGGCGACGGTCAGCACCTGGTCGAGCACCGTTTTCGGATCGGTCCCACTGAGCAGCAAGGCCCGCGCGTAAGCCGTGATGCTGGCCGCGTTGCGATACCGCCGCGCATACATCGACATGAAATTCTCGATCTCCAGCGGCAACTCCGCCGCCTCGGTGGTCTGCCCGTTGGCCAGCAGCACTTCGCGCCCGAGCCATTTCAGCGGCAGATGCCGCGGCTCCAGTGCCACCGCCCCGTCCCAGGCGGTTTTGGCTTCCGGGTATTTTCCCGTGTCCAGCAGGGCGCGGATGCGGACCATTGCCCACGGCGCGGTGTCCTCCAGTGATTCTTGCAATTCCGCCTCCGCCCGCGTCACCGCCTCCGCGTAATTCCCAGCCCGCAGTAACGCGGCTCCCTCCTCCGCCTCCTGCGCATCCACCGGACCCGGCAGCCACCACAGCAGCAGCGCGAGCTTTCCGCAAAGAAAGCGGCGGCCCGGCGGAGGCAACGAAAAGCGCCGGGCTTCAGTGGCGGACGACGAACGGGCCATGCGCCGAAAGTAGGGCCGCCACCGCCTCGCTCAAGCCTTATTCCGGTCCGCGGATTCGTCCGATCTGTCGGATCTCCGCTAAAACTTCGCTCCTCTTTCCCGCGCTTCCGTCTGCCCCAGCGTGTAAACCAAAAACGGCACATACAACTCCGGCTCCAGCAAAAAGGAATCGTGCCCCTTGTCGGAGTGGACGGTGTGGTAATGCACCGGCACGTTGGCATTGCGCAGATGCTGCACCAGCGCCGCCTGCTCCTCGGGGTAAAAGCAAAAATCGCTGTCGATGCTGAAGACCAGAAACCGCTGCCCCGCCGCCGCGCACGGGCGCAGCAGGGCCGTCCACGTCTCCACGCCCGCGTCGCGCAGCGGATCGAAGCTCGACCACATCTCGCAGAGCCGCAGATACGTATTCGCGTCGAAGCGGCTGACGAATTTCTTCCCCTGGTAAAGAATGTAGCTCTCCACGTTGTCCCGCAGCCGATACCACGACAGTTGGTCGTCCGGCTGCCGGACCTCGGTCCCGGCGCGATGCTCGATGGTATCCAGATGCACGAACGTCTTGTGGGAAATCATCCGCGCCAGCGCCAGCCCGTAGAGCGGCAGGGCCTTGCCGTAATAATCCCCCCCGTTGAAGTGCGGATCGTTCTCGATGGCGAGGATCTGCTCGAACAAGACCAGCCGGTTGAGCACGGTGGTGCGCCCCCCGCTGGCCAGCGACACCACCAGCCGCGTCCGCTCGGGGAAGGTGGTCGCCACATGCAGCGCCATCAGCCCGCCGATGGAGGGGCCCATCACCGCGTGCAGCCGCGCGATGCCCAGGTGATCCAGCAGCAGCATTTGCGAGCGCACCACGTCGTTGACCGTCACATGCGGAAACGCCGCGCCCCACGGGAGGCCCGTCACCGGATGGGCGGAAGCCGGGCCGGTCGAGCCGTAGCACCCGCCGAGAAAATTGGCGCAAACGATGAAATATTTGTCCGTATCCAGTGCCCGGCCCGGCCCGATGAACGCCTCCCACCAGCCCTCGCGAAGTTCCTCATTCCACCGCCCGTCCGCCTCCAGCACGTCCTCGCACCATCCCGCCGCGTGCTGGCTGCCGGTCAGCGCGTGAAAGAGCAGAATGGCATTGCTCTTCTCCGCATTGAGGCGGCCATAGGTCTCGTAAGCCAGCGTGAATCCCGGCAGCGTCGAGCCGCCCTGCAACGGGAACGTCTCGCGGTGGTGGAAGAATCGGGCTTGAGTCTCAAGTCTCTGCATGGAAAACCGGCATCATGCAGGAAGGCGCGACCCGCGCAAGCGATGCCTCGTCACCGGCTCCCGCGCGCCTGACCCCGCCGGGGATTCTTCCCCCATTTCTCCTGAAATCAGTTGCAAGCGCCGCCGGATCGCGCACAGTCGCCCTCCCTTCTCCCGGAAGACGCGCGGTTAGCTCAGTGGTAGAGCACTACATTGACACGGTAGGGGTCACAGGTTCGAACCCTGTATCGCGCACCATTTTTCCTGTTCGGACAGCGGCGGACTCAAGAGGTTGATTTTCGATGGTCCTCAAAGCGCTTTTTGCGAAACGGAAATACCCACGCCGATTCCCGGACATGCGCGGCCTACAATTCCTTGATGAACTCCTCAGCGGACACGCCGGCCTATTTCAGCACTCCCCACAGCGTGCCCGTTTTGATCTCGCGGTGGTTGGGCACCACACAGCCGGAGGAACCCCGGCGCATCACGATGTGGCGGCCCCTTTGTCGGGAAACCACGAACCCCAATCGTTTCAACGCCTGGACGGCTTCCGCCCCTGACACATGCGGCAGCTTAGGCATGGGCCGGCACTTCAAAGGTTGTCAGCAACGCCGGTCCCACGGGAGTGAAGGGAAATTCCTCCGAATAAAGCTCGGTGGCCTCTTGAAGATTGCCAATGGCTTCGGGCACCGTCTCCCCTTGGGTAGTGGTGCCTGTCTCCGGATTGAAGGCCACGAAGCCGCCTTCCTCGGCAGGAATGAGAACAGCAGTCAGCAGCATGGGAAAATCTCGTGCTATAATGGTAGGGAGTCAACGGTTCACTCATCTGTCCGTGGCATCGGGGCATAATAGTCCTTCAAGCAACCGCCCTCCCCTCTCCTTTCCTAGCGCGATTCACGAGGAGCCCTTCGAATCCTCCTCCTCGGGCGGCTGGCTCATGACTTCGCGCAAGGCGCGGATTTTTTCCTGGGTGCC
>CAZQUC010000119.1:9251-11059 GCA_964596095.1 uncultured Enterobacteriaceae bacterium | reverse complement strand
TGGGCGTCGGCCCTCGGGGGAGTGTTTTTCGGATTGTTCATCGCCGCGGCGGGAGCAGTCTTCTTCGCGCTGATGTGGCGGGCGTTCGAGCGCGCGCGGGCGATGGAGCACTGGCAGCGCGTGCCGTGCCTCATCCTCGAATCGCGTATCGAGGAAAAAGTGGAGCTGCCCAATGCGCCGGTGAGTTATCTGCCGCTGGTGCGGTATCGCTTCGACCTCGACGGCCGGCCGCACGAGTCCACCCGTCTGCGTTGGGGGGAAACGAAATCCACCCGGCCGGGCCGGATGGAAAAGCTGCTCGCTCCCTTTCCTCCCGGCGCGGAAACGGTGTGTTATCAAAACCCGGCCGACGCCACCGACACCGTGCTCATTCCGGAAAAACGCACGCCCGTGTATTCCATCTGGTTTCCCGGCCTCTTTGTGGTCGGCGGGTTGGGGCTTGCGATCAGTGCGATTTTTCGCAATCTGCGTCCCGGCTCCCGCCGATCCGCGGCGGCGCCTTGATCAAACCGCGTTCCCGATCACGAAGTTTTCCTGTTCACTCCCATGACCCACACCGAAGCCTGCCTCGCCCTCAATCTGCTGCCCAACATCGGACCCGTGCGGGTCGGGAGGCTGGTCGAGGCGTTCGGCTCGCCCGCCGCCGCGCTCCAGGCGCCGGCCGCCGCGATCGCCCGGCTGGAGGGGTTCGGCTCCGAATTGGCGGCCACGGTGGCGGGCTGGGAAGCGCGGATCGATCTCGCGCGTGAGTTGCGGCGCATCTCGGAAATCGGCGCGACGATTCTCACCGCTCAGGACGCCGCGTTTCCCGAGGGATTGCGCGAAATGCCCGATCCGCCGTTGGTGCTTTATATGTGGGGCGAGGTGCGGGAACGCGACCGCCACGCCCTCGCGGTCGTCGGCTCGCGCCATGCCACGCCCTATGGCCAGCAAGCCGCGAAAAAGCTCTCGTTCCAGCTCGCCCATCGTGGGCTGACGGTGCTGAGCGGCCTCGCGCGCGGCATCGACACCGCGGCGCACGAAGGCGCGCTGGCCGCCAAAGGCCGCACCATCGCCGTGCTCGGCTCCGGGCTGGGCAAATTGTATCCCCCCGAAAACCGCGCGCTCGCCGAACGCATCGCCGCGGGCAATGGCGCGGTGGTGACGGAATTCCCCGTGGATTACAATCCCGACCGCCAGAGTTTTCCGCTTCGCAACCGCATCGTCGCGGGCTGGAGTCAGGGCGTGTTGGTGGTGGAGGCCGCCACCCGCAGCGGCGCGCTCATCACCGCCCACCAGGCCGGCGATTACGGCCGCCCGCTCTATGCCGTGCCGGGTCCAATCGACCGCCCGACCTCCCACGGTTGCAACAAACTCATCCAGGACGGCGCGCGCCTGGTCATGAGCGCGGATGACATTTTCGAGGATCTGTCCTGGCTCGTGCCGCCGGACCGTGACGAAGGCAGGATCGTCGCGCCGCCGCCGCTCCCGTCCCTCTCCGGAGAAGAGAAAACCCTCTACGCCTTGCTCGGCACGGAAGAGCGGCTCTTCGACGATCTCGTGGAGGTCAGCGGCCTGCCGGCCTCCGCCGTCACCGTGGCCTTGATGAAGCTGGAAATGAAACGGCTCGTCAAGCCCTGGCCCGGCCGCCGCTTCACGCGGGTGGGCGGCTGAAGGTGACCGTGGCGCCGTTTCGTGTAAAATGCGTCCTTTTGCACGCCCCGGCTCAGTTGTCGAGAATCAGGCCCATGGGTCATTGGAGATCGGGTCATGCCTGGCGGCGGCTTCCACGGCTTCCAAATACGTGCCGCTGATGCCACTGCCTCCTT
>CAZQUC010000119.1:0-9151 GCA_964596095.1 uncultured Enterobacteriaceae bacterium | reverse complement strand
CTGGCGGCGGCTTCCACGGCTTCCAAATACGTGCCGCTGATGCCACTGCCTCCTTGGTGGAAGTAGTCGCAAAGAGCCGCGCCCGTCGCCGGGGCATCCAGAAACACCGCCCGACGCACGACTTCGGAAAAGGACTCCCCGCCGCGTTTGGCGAGGCGGAGTTTTTCATACGCATCCAGTTCCAACGTCACAGTCTTCGTTGCCATGCACGAAAAATACACGAAATTGGGAATCTCTCAAGAAATGTGACCTCGGGCAAGAAGAGTCAACGATATCGACAGGGTGCCGCGAAATTCCCGGTTATCTGCTCGACAAGATGGTGAAGCTATTGCGTGGCCCGCTGCACGCGAAGAGTCACCTCACCGCTCTGTGGCTTCTCAGGAAGCGGACACGGCATTTTCGAACGGCGCGCCCTCGGCGAAGGCGCTGAGATTCCCGACCGTCGTGGCGGCAATGGCTTCCAGCGCCTCGCGGGTGAAGAAAGCCTGATGCGCGGTGATGAGGACGTTGGGAAAAGTCAGCAACCGCGCGAAGACATCGTCTTTGAGCGGCGCGCCGCTCAGGTCTTCGAAAAACAACGGCCCTTCCTCCTCATACACATCCAGCGCCAGCGCGCCGAGTTGCCCGCTCTTGAGCGCGGCGATGACGGCCTTGGTATCCACCAACGCGCCACGGCTGGTATTGATGAGCAGCGCGTCCGGGGGCAGCAGGGCCAACGTGTCCGCGTTGATCAGATGATGGGTTTCCGGCGTCAACGGACAATGGAGGCTGACGATGGAGGCGCGTCGCCACACGGTCTCCAGCGGCACGTATTCCACGCCGAGCGTGGTGAGCTCGGGATTCTCCACCCGGTCATGCGCGAGCACGCGGCAACCGAAGCCGAGCATGATGCGCGCAAAACACGTGCCGATTTTTCCGGTGCCGACCACACCCACCGTCTTGCCATGGAGATCGAACCCCAGCAGGCCGTTGAGGGTGAAATTGCCGTCCCGCACCCGCTGGTTCGCGCGGGGCAGGTGGCGGTTGAGCGCCAGCAGCAATGCCACCGCGTGCTCCGCAACCCCGTGCGGCGAATACGCCGGCACGCGCAGCACCGTCAGGCCGAGCCGGCGTGCGGCCTCGAGATCGACGTGATTGAACCCCGCGCTGCGCAAGGCGAGCAGCTTCACGCCTTGCGCGGCCAGCGCCTCCAGGGCGGCGGCATCCGCCGTGTCGTTCACGAACAGACACGCCGCCTCGCAGCCCGCGGCCAACACCGCCGTTTCCGCGGAGAGCCGGGGTTCGAGGAATTTCCATTCATGCTTCCCGCCCGCCGCCTCATTGGCGCGGGTCAGGAATACGCGATCATACGGTTTGGTGCTGAAAACGGCGGTCATCATGGAATGGTCTTTCGGGTGGTTGCCTCCGGGTTATTGTGGAACCGGCAGCGCCGGGGCGGTCGGCGCGGCCGACGAGCGCGTGGAAAAAGTGATCTCGCCGGGCCGGCTGGTGACGCTCTTGATTTTCTGAAACGCCGGCGCGAGCGCGGGATCAACGCGGAAGTTGCGCAGCAGCATGTCGTCGAAAAATCCGAACGTCTTGCCCGGCATCACGCCGCGCTGGTAGATGTCGAGAAAGCCCGGCGGCACCGTGCGTCCCGGCACGTGGATCTCGGTGACCCACAAATACGGCCCCCCCTCGTGATGCAGGCCGACAAGGAATTCGATCTCGCCATTGAGATATACCCGGCGGCCGGGCAGGGAATTGAGCGGCAGGCTGACCTCGGCGACCACGTGGTTTTCCTCCTTGATCTCGCGGCACGCCACCAGTGAGCGCACCTCGGACAGGCTTTCGAAGCCCGCGAGCATGAGGTTCAGCTCGTGCTGCGACAAGGTCAGCGTGACCTCGCCCGCGTCTTCGGCCGTGGCGGCGCTCTGGAAATCCGCGAGCTTTTTCGCCACCGCGGCCGTTTCTTCCGCCGTCACCTCGCGCACGGCCGGTGGTGTGGCCTCCGCGTCGGTGAAGCCTGCCAATTGCTGTGACTGCCGGTAAAACGTCCACCCCGCCCACACCACGACTCCGGCCACGAGCAGCGCGAGCATCACAAAAATGTAACACCCCGGCAGCGGTGAAAAACCGCTGGCGGGCTGGCGGGCGGAGGAACCGGAAGACGACGGAACAGGCGAAGCCATTCCTCATCGCTAGGCCGGAACTTCCCGCGCCGCCAGCACGATTCCGGGTCCGCCTTGGAGTGCGGAGGGCTTGCCTCCGCTCTTCCCCAGGACCGGCTTGCCGGTTCTGGCTCACCGCGGCCGTGTCGTGCTCCGCGCCCCGAGAGGCAAGCCTCTCTCCTCCCAGAGCGGAGGCAAGCCCTCCGCACTCCAGATCGATCTTCCTTTTAGCCGGGCTCAACCCTTGCCCGCCGCCGCGAAGGGCAGCGGGCTGATCTCGAGGTTGGAATGGTTTTCCTCGAAATACCGCGCGCTCCAATCGCTGGGAAAGAGCGCCACCCAGTGGCCGCGGCTGTCGCGGGCGAGGGCCGCGCCCATCGGCAGGGTCACCTCCGGCCGCGCCGAGTCGCCGCGCCGGGCGTTTTCCTCCGCCGGCGCTTTTTCGCGGATCCAGCGCGCCAGCGTCCATGAGGCCGGCTCCAACCGGGAGTTGGCGTTGTATTCCGTTTGCAGGCGGTATTGCAGCACGTCGAATTGCAACACGCCCACCGCGCCTAACAAGGGCACACGCACGCCGGAATCCGCGAGTTCGTATTCCTGCGCCACGCCTTCCTTGAGCAACTGCGCGAGGCCTTCGCGGAAGCGCTTCACCTGCGCGGTCGTCTCGCTGTGCAGGAAGGCGAAGGTCTCCGGCGCGAAGCGCGGCAATTCGTCGAACGACGCCTCGCCGGATTCCGCCAGCGTGTCGCCGATGTGGAAATCGTAATTGCCGACCAGCCCGACGATGTCGCCGGCGTAGGCCTCGTCCACCGTCTCTCGCTCGCGGGCGAAGAGGCGCTTGGAATTGGACAACCGCAGCCGCTTGCCCGTGCGGGTGTGGAGCACGCTCATGTCCCGCCGGAACACGCCGGACACGATGCGGATGAAGGCGACGTGATCGCGGTGCTTCGGATCCATGTTGGCCTGGATCTTGAAGACGAAGCCGGACAACTCCGGCGTCTCCGGCGCCACGGGCGCGCCGCCCCGCGCGCGCGGTCCGGGCGGCGGCGCGAGTTCCAGGAAGCGTTGCAGGAGCAGCTCCACGCCGAAGTTGTTCATTGCGCTGCCGAAGAAGACCGGCGTCACCCGGCCGTGGCGCACGTCGTCGAGATCGAGCGCCGTGCCCGCCGCCTCCAGCAATTCGATCTCGTCGCAGAATTGCCGATACACGTCCGGCCGCAGCGCCTCGCGGACCAGCGCGTCGCCCGGCCCCGCGATCTCCTGCGGCGCGCGATACGCCCCTCGCGTGGTTTTCTCAAACAACCGCACCTCTTGCGTCTGGCGGTCATAGACCCCGCGAAAATCCTCCCCGCTTCCCAACGGCCAGTTCAATGGCAGCGCCTGGATGCCCAGCACCTTTTCCAATTCATCCAGCAATTCGAGCGGCGGCCGCGAGGGCCGGTCGAGCTTGTTCATGAAGGTGAAGATCGGGACGTCGCGCTGGCGGCAGACTTCGAAAAGCTTGAGCGTCTGCGCCTCGATGCCTTTGCCCGCGTCGATGACCATCACTGCCGCGTCCGTCGCCGTCAGCACGCGGTAGGTGTCTTCGGAGAAATCCTTGTGGCCCGGGGTGTCGAGCAGGTTCACCACGCACCCGCCGTATTCGAATTGCAGCACGGTCGAGGAGACGGAAATTCCGCGCTGCTTTTCCAGCTCCATCCAGTCGCTCGTCGTCGAGCGCTGGTTCTTGCGCGCCGTCACGCTCCCGGCCAATTGCACCGCGCCGCCGTAGAGCAGGAATTTTTCGGTGAGCGTCGTCTTCCCCGCGTCCGGGTGGGAAATGATCGCAAAGGTGCGTCGCCGCGCGATTTCACGCGCCACAGCGGGAGAGGCAGGAGGAGATGAGACAAGAGCTTCGGTCATACAGCAACCGCGGAGTATCGCCCGGAAAGAACCCGTCGGCGAGATCGCGAGCGCGCATCATGCGCGCAATGAGCGGCGGATAAAGGGGAAGATTGCGCGGCCACGCGTCTTTGGGCACGGCCAAGGCGAAGCATCGGCAGGAACATTAATTTTGCTTGGTCAATTTTGCCAATGAATGCGTTGAGGCGAGATCAGACGACGATGATTTCCCTTGGCGTGGCCGCGATTTTGATTCACCAGTTTCCATGGGGTGGGTTTTTTTCCAGCGATGGCTCGCAACGCTGACGTTGGCGGGCGCGGTGTCGGCTGCGGAGCTGCGGGTGTTGACGCTGAACGTTCAGGACGGCGTTGGTGCGCCCGGCACGGCGGCGCACGAGGCGGTGCGCGAAACGCTGGCGCGGTTGGCGCCGGACGTGATCGCCTTTCAGGAAGTCGCCGCGCAGAATACGAACCCCGCCCACGCGACCCATTTCGCGGATCTGAAAGTCCTGTTGACCTCGCTCGGCTTCGGCACGACGCGGGCGCATCTGGCCACGGCCGGCGACGGGTTTCAGGGGCGGACGTATAGCCCCGGCGACTTCGGGACTTCCACCCAGTGCCTGGCCTTGGCGAGCCGGCATCCGATCGTGAAGACGGCGCAAATCGGGCGCGGTCTCGCCGGGCGCAGGGAACACACGCGGTTCCCGCTCTTCGTGCGGATCGACGTGCCGGACACGACGAACGATCCGGCCTTCGTGGTCGCGCATTTCAAACAGGGCGGGACGATGGCGGATGAATTCCGGCGCGGTCTCGAAGCATTGCGCGTCCGCCAGTTCCTGGCCGCCGAGGGATTGCATGGCGACACGCATCATGTGTTCGTGCTTGGCGACATGAACGAGCAGGTGGTCCAGCCGCAGACCAACAGCTTCACCACCACCGGTGTGACGGGCGGGCATCGCTTCAGCGACGGCTCGACGCTGCCCGCGACCTTTGCGCTGGGGCCGGACGTGCCGGCGACATGGCGCTATGCGGTGTTTCCCATCTCGGGCTTTCTCGATCTCGGGCTCAGTCCGGTGACGGCGCTGCAAACGGACGGCGTCACCGACCGCACGTATCATCCGGCGGGCCGCGCGCGGCTGGATTATCTGTTCGCCGGCGCGTTCACACACGCGCAGGGTGCGGTGCGGGCGGAGGTCTATCACAGCGGGCGCGAGGCGATCGGCGACGGCTTGCCTAAAGACGCCTCGCTGCCGGATCCGGCGCTGAGCCACCGCGCGACCGACCACCTGCCCGTCTTCGCCGATGTCCTGCTTGATCCCATGCCGACGCTGACGCTGACCTTGCCCACGACGGTGACGCCCGTGGACGTCGCCGGCGCCGCGCCGCTGACCGGCTCCGTCGCGTTGCCCGCTCCCACGACCGCTCCGGTGACGGTGACGCTCGCGCCTTTTCGCGCCGCGCCGCTGCGGCCGCTCGCGCCGGTGGTGATTCCGGCCGGGGAAACTTCCGCGACCTTTTCCGTGGTGGTGGAAGGCTCGCCCTATGGCCGCGACCGCCGCCTGACGTTGCTCGCGCAGGCCGAGGGGTATCGCGTCGGCGTGGGCACGGTGGCGACGCGCCGCGACGGCGCGCTCGGTGAAGTCCTCCTCAGCCAATACACCGAAGCGCCGACCGGCAACTCTCCCAAGGCCATCGAAGTGATGAACGTGAGCGGTCGCGAGCTGGTGTTGGCCATGGAGCCGCTGCGCGTGCTCGCCTACACCAACGGCGCGGCCACGTCCACCACTGAGGCCACGGTGGAGCAGGGCACGCTGCCGCCCGGCGAGGTGTTGGTCATCGGCGATGGGACGACGGGCGAATTCCTGCGCGCGCAAGGCCGGCTCTCCGTGACCGCCGCCGCCCTGAGCGGCGCGCCGAATGGCACGGTCTTCACGCACAACGGCGAACTCTCGGGCCGCGTCGTCTTCGTCAAGGACAGCTTCGCCTTCAATGGCAACGACGCGCTGGAGGTGCGGCTCAATGCCGCGCGCGGCGATGTTTTCGGCCAACCCGGCCACAATCCCGGCGTGGCTTGGACCACGCCCGGCCCGCCCCGGATTTCCACCGCCAACCAGAACCTCACCCGCCGCCGCGACGCGCCGATGCCTTCGGCGGGCTGGCTAAGTCCCGGTCTGGTTTACGAAGTGGTGACCGCCGGCCCGCTCGCCGGGTTCGGCGAGGCGCCGGCGCTGGAGGACCCGTATGCGCGCTGGGCGGCCGGCCTGGGCCGCACCGGCGCCGCCGCCGCGCCGGAGACCGACCCCGACGGCAATGGCGTGCCGAACGCCATGGAGTTCCTCTTCGGTGGCGACCCCACCGCCGGGTTCCTTTTCACCCGCGACCCCGCCACCGACGAAGTCACGCTGCGGCTGACTCACCTCGTCCGCACCCGGCCGGGCCGCTTGCGCTGGGGCATGGAAGTGTCCGACGCGTTGGGCCACTGGCGGCCGTTGCTGGAGCGCGCCGCGCCGCTTGCCCCGGCCGCGGAAGTGTTCGCTCCCGAGTCGCTGGCGCTGCCGCTGGGCTCCGACGGGCCGCGTTTTGTGCGGTTTTTCGTGACGGCTCCGTAGATTTTCGCTTCGCTTCCCTCTCGGAGAAGAGAAGCGCTGATTCAAGGTTCTTCGCGGGTCACCGGGGACCGTCGGGCAGCGGCTCCACCGCGATTTCGAGCACGCAACCGGGTTTGCGCAGATTCAGCGGCAGGCGATACGTTTTTCCCGGCCGGGCGGCGATGGTGAAAGGTGTCTCCCGCGTGCTGAAGGTGGGTTGCAGCACTTGGTTTTCGGTGAGGATCAGTTCGGTCGGTCTGCCCAATGCCGTCGTCCCCGGCACGGCGAGGGGACTGAACGGCTCTCCGGGGCACTGGATGAAGCCGTCGAAAGTGAGCTCGCGGAAGGTGCCTTTGAGCATGAAAAAGGCGCCGCGGGTTTCGATCCATTCGAGGTCTGTCGTCCAGCCGGTGTTTTTCAGGTTAAACCCCGTGGGCGTGGTCGGGGTTACGGGAAAAGAACCCGCGCTTTGGCGCAAAGGGGGATGGGAGAGGTATTTCATTTCGGGAAACTCAAACCCGGAGGGATAGAGAAATTCACGGATCGATTCGAGTTTGACCTGCTGCTTCTCCGCGAGAGTCAGGTTGGGTGAATAAGCTCGGGGTGGTGTGGGCATCGAATCATCGAATTGGAGCTTGAGTCCGTCGTCCACGGGCACAGGCTTTCCATTTGGTCCCACGACCCGGCAGCGCACCTTGATCCGCTTCGCCTTCACGGATGGTGAGTTGATGTAACGCTCCAGTGCTTCGGGTTGGATCGTTTCCCGTGGAAGTGGCGTGTTAAGAAAGGACGAGCCGCGCGACGAATTCGTGAAGCTCGAGCACCCCACGCCGATCACCCCCACGAACGCGCCGAGTTGGAGCACACGCCGCCACCAGGGCCGCGTGGACGGCGCGGTCCCGTGCAGGATCGCCTGAAAGCGGCCTTCCATGGCGGTGAGCCGGGCCATGGGCAGCGCGGCGACGGGAACGAGTCGCGCCGGGCGCCGGCGGGCGAGGCCGAGGAGGATTTCGGCATACCGGCGGGCGTCGGTCCCGCCGGCGAGCACGCGACGGTCGGCGGCCATTTCCTCCTCGCGTCGGTGGCGGTCGGCGGCGAGCCACACCAGCGGATTCGGCCAATGCGCCGCCAGCAGCGCGCTGCGCACGAGCCCGAACCAGCCATCGCGGCCCGTGACGTGCGCCAGTTCGTGGCGCAAGACCACACGGCGCGTCTCCGCGTCCCACGCAATGGCTTCCGGCGGCAGCAGAATCGTCGCTTTCCGGCAACCGACCGTGCAGGGACCGGGCACGGCGGGATGAAGCGCCAGCCGCGGCGTGTGCCGGCGCCCCGAGCGCGCCGCTTCGTCAGTCAATGCCGCGAGCCAGGCGTCATCTGCCACCGCGGTGGCCTGCCGGCTCCATCGCCACGCCACGAGATGCCCCAGCCCGAACCAGCCCCCGACCGCCGCCGCGCCGCCCGCCCACATCAACAATGCCCAGGTGGTCCACGACCACCGTGCCGGCGGGGCCGGAGGCAAGGCGGAAGAGGATCCGGCCGGTTCGCCGGACGCCACGGCCCTCGCTGGCGGCGCGGTTTGCGTCCACGCTTCGCCCGCGGCTTGCAGCACCCGGCGCGGCCGCTCCGGCCACGTCCATTGCCAGAGCGACGGCAGCAGGCCGAGCCCCGTCACCACCGCCAAGGCCGCGAACGCCGCGCGCCACACCCGCCACCCGCGCGCCGCCGCCCACTTCGCGGCCGGCCACGCCACGCCGAGCAGCACCAGGCCCTTCGCCAGCACTTCGGCGCCCCGGGAAAAAAGCTCCTCACTCATGATCCGCCTCCTTTTTCGCCTCGGCCAGCATGTGCTCCAGCCGCTCGATTTCCTCCGCTGGCAACGGCGCTTCGCGAAGACTGAGCAGGCCCGACACCGCGTTGGCCACCGATCCTTGGAAAAACGTCCGCACCACCCGCCGCAGGGCTGATTCCGCCGCCCGCTGCGGCCGCTCCGCCGCCGTATAGACCAGCGCCTTGCCCTCCAGCCTCGCCTTCAGCCAGCCTTTCCGCACCAGCACGCCCAGCAGCGTCCGCACCGTCGAGTAAGCCGGCGAATCCGGCAGCTCCGCCTGCGCCTCCCGTGCCGTCATCCGGCCGAGCCGGTGCGCCACATCCATCAGTTGCCGCTCCCTCCGGCTCAGCGGCGCCTCTTCCGGTTTTTTTCGTTGTCGCGTGCTCATCTGCCAAATTTTTGGCACATTATCGCGCCGGACACAAGCCGGATGTGCGAATTTTTTGGCATGGATGGCGGCTTTTCCGTCCGCCGCGGCCATGAGCGGGCACTCTCTTCCGGGTAAAAGAGGATTGACCTCGAACACGGCTTTTCGTTAAGATTTCGTCGTGAGGCCGCGCGATGGGTCTGTGATAAAAAACAGGCAGGTGCGGTTCAAATCTCAACAAAATCCACTATTAAAACCCTATGAAAATTCCTGTTTGGCCTCGTTGGTTGTTGTCCGGCTTTGTGGCCTGCGGCGTTGGCTCCGCCGTTCATGCCGA
>CAZQUC010000118.1:4097-11069 GCA_964596095.1 uncultured Enterobacteriaceae bacterium | reverse complement strand
CGCTGATTTGGAGTGCGGGGGCTTGCCCCCGCTTTTTTCGCTCACCGGCTTGCCGGTGAGTCGGAAGAAGGGAGCGTGACAGAACCCCGCGGGACGCCTCGGCGATGGCCGCTCGACCTTCCCCGCCGCGAGGGGCAAGCCCCTCACCCGCCTCAGAGCGGCGGCAAGCCGTCCGCACTCCAAATGCCCACCTCCGGATTTTTCCTTCCTTTTTTGCAAAACCCCGCCACGCTGGGGCCATGCCCGCGGAATTGGCCAGCGCAACGCGCATCGAACCGGCATCGCTCGACGATCTGTCGGCGTTGACGGAGTTGGTGATGGAGTTGATGGAGGAAGAAGCCGATTTCGCCCCCGACCGAGCCAAACAGGGGCACGGCATCCGGCTCATTCTGGAGCAGCCGAACCGCGGGCGGATTTTCGTCCTGCGGAACGACCATCACCTTATCGGCATGGTGAATTTGCTCTTCACCATCTCCACGGCGGAAGGCGGGCTGGTCATTCTTTTGGAAGACTTCATCATCCGCCCGCAACACCGCGGCTGCGGCTACGGCTCGCTGCTCATGGAATACGTGCTCGACTTCGCCAAGGAGAAAGATTTCAAACGCATCACGCTGCTGACCGACCGCGTCAGCAATGTTTCGCAACAGTTCTTCGAGCAGCATGGGTTCACCCACAGCGCGATGGTGCCGATGCGGCGGGTCTTCACTTCGGAATTCTGAAGCTCATGATCCCGTTGGCCGCCAGCTTCCTCGCTCACGCCGGAGCCGCGGTGGCGGAGAGGACGATCTTGGAGGCCCGCCCAAGCCCGCTGCCCCACGCCGCGCACGGGGCCGCGTTGGCGATGCTGGCGGTGATCTTGCTGACCATGAGCCTTGTCGTCGCCTTCGGCATCCGCCTCTTCCGCCGCGCCCGCGCCATGCGCCAGACCCAGGCGCTGCTCGACTCGCTCGACGAGGCGGAGTCCTTCGGCAAACCAGCCCGCCCGCGGGCAGGGGGCGCGGACGACGAAAACCGCGCCGCATGGGAAAAGCCTGCGGATTGGTGGAAGGAATAGCCCGCGGCCACGGCGCGCCGCCGTCGGCGGTTGGGCGGTGCGTCCCGCGCGCCTCGGAATCGCTCGATGCTGAGGAAATTCACCGCGGTGGCGGTGACAGGCAGCGGGCCCAAAAGGCCCTCACCACGCTGCGGCGACAAACAACGGTTGGACGATGCAGAGCAGGCCTTGTCCGTCGCGGGTGGGGGTGATTTCGGCACGGCAGCGGCCGCGGCGGCCGTCCACGCGGACGAAGTCGGTTTCGCTTTCCCAGCGGCGTTGTTGCTTGAGGCTGGCGGAGACGTCGGCACTGAAGCCTTTGGGATCGTCGGGCTGAAAGAGTTGGAACAAGCCTTTGCCTTCCAGGGTCTGCGCCTGCTCATCGCCGAAGAACCGGCGGGCGCTGGCATTTGCCGCGCGGATGCGGCCGCGCCGGTCGGTGACGAGCAGGGCGGTGTCGAGATTGGCAAAGGCGAGTTCACGCCAGAAGGCGGGGTCTTCCCCCGGCGCGGGCGGCGCGGGAGCCGGGGCCTCCGCGACCGGCGTCGGCGCTGGCGCGGGGCTGGCCGGAACGGAGGCGGGTTGGATCAAGAGGGATTGTAGCACCAGATCGCCGGCGGGATTGCAGATGGGGGCCAGGGTGACGGTGACCGGCCGTCGCTCGCCTTGGCCGGTGGCCAACTGGCAGGTGTGGCGGGCCGGCCCGTCCGCTTCCGTTTCCGAGGGCAGCGGCTCGGCGGAGGACAGCAGGTCATCCACGATCAAGCGCCGCAATTCCTGGCGGGAGCGTCCCACGAGCCGTTCCAACGCGGGATTGGTTTCGACGATGGCGCCGGTGCGATCGGCCAGCGCGAGCGCGATGGGGAATTCGCGGAAAAGGCCGCGGTATTTCATCTCGCTGGTGCGCAGGATTTCCTCGCTGCGGCGGGTTTCGGTGATGTCGGAAACCATCACCAGCAGGCGGCCGCCGCTCAACGGGCGCGGGCGCAGCTCGATCTCCTTGAGCAGGCCGTCGGCACCGACGAGGCTGAAGACGCGGGTCAATTGCCGCCGCCACACGTTGTCGCTCCAGTCGCGGGCGATGGCTTCGCGCAGCAGCGGCTCCGGTGCGCCTTGGACGAGCCAAGCTTCCACGCCCAGCGCGGGCAGCAGGCCGCGGCCGAGCAGGGCGTCGAGCGCCGCATTGTGGCTCTGCACCGAGCCGTCGCGGTCGAGCACGATCACGCCGAAGGGGAGAAATTGCGCCAGCTCCAGCGGCTCGTCCTCGGCGGGCTGCGGGGTGACGACGGGCGGGCGCGGGGCGGGGGATTCGGGCGCGAGGGGAACGGGGACATCCCGCACGGCGCCGATCAGCAGCACGCTTTCGGGAGCGCCTTGGCCTTGGCGGTGCAGGGAAGCGGCCCAACTCAGCACTTGCGGTGCCGGTCCCGGCACGGGGATGTCGCCGGGCTGCCAAGCCAAGGTCCCGCCTTGGGTCCACGCCGCGGCGGCTTGATGCCACGCCGCGCGCTCGCGTTCCTCGTCCGCGGTTTCGGGATAAATTTCCCAGAAGGGCAGACGGCCGTCCGCGGTCGGTTGCAGCCCGAGCCAGGAGCGCGCCGCCGGGCTGGAACGCAGGACGCGTCCATCGGAGGCGACGAGCAGCACGGGCAGGGTGAGGCTGCCGAAAAGCGTCTGCTCCAGCGGGGAGTCAACGGTGGGAGCGGGGCGTTCCGGGCGTTCGGCGCGCGGAGGAGGGATGACTTCCTGTGACAGCACGACTCCGCCGATTTCTCCGTCCTCGTTTTTCCACGGGCGGACTTCCCAGCGCACCCAATCGGACGTGCCATCGGGGCGGTGAAACAGGTCCTCCTCGATGCGGCCGATTCCGCCTTCCAGCGCTTTGGAGAACAGCGTTTTCCAGCTCTGGTGGAGATTGGGGAAGAGTTCTTCGTGCGACCGCCCGATGATCGCGTCAAGGTCGAGGTCCAATTCCCGGCCATACCGCTCGTTGGCGACGAGGTAGCGGAGCTGGCGATCAAGCAAGGCGAGGGCTTGTGG
The DNA here is from genome assembly GCA_964596095.1 of uncultured Enterobacteriaceae bacterium. Taxonomy (GTDB): domain Bacteria; phylum Verrucomicrobiota; class Verrucomicrobiia; order Verrucomicrobiales; family V1-33; genus CAJBME01. The sequence continues at coordinate 7,996 of CAZQUC010000118.1, read as the reverse complement.
CAATTGGTCGAGCAGGACGGGAGAAAAATGACTGAGCACGGAAGCGCGGCGCGGCGGCGCGGGCTCTTTCTTGGCGGCGGAACGCGCCGGGCTGACCGCGGGCATGGCGGCGAAATTTTCTTTGCGCCCGAGCATGGAACCGGCGCGCTCTGGCGGTGAGGCGGGGGCGGCTGTGGGCACCGGACGAGCGGCGAGGGATTGCAGATGCTCGGCCAATCGTTCCGCATTCAGCGGGGTGGGGATGAAGGCGTCCATGCCAAGTTCCTGCACGCCGGAGCCGGTGGGATGCCCGGTTTCACCCAAGGCAAGAATGAACGGCTGCGCGCCCCCCGCCGAGGTTCTGACAAAATCAACGAACTGCCGCAACTCGCCGGTATTGCCGTTGAGATGCGCGATGATGAGGGATTGCCGCTGGAATTCGCGCCGCCCTTCTTCCAGATTCGCGCACTCGCGCACCCCGTAACCGTGACGGGCCAGTTCCTCCTTCAACCGGTGCCTCACCGTCGCGTCTTGTTCGATGATGAGCGCCTCGCTGACAGGCGCGGCCGAATCTGAATTTCCTTGCATGGCGAGTCGAGTTGATTTCCAAGAAATGAGAAAAATCTTAAAAGCGAGATAACTCCATTTACCGTGAAGGGCAAGCTGTCAGTTCGTTTCTGAGGGGGTTTTTTGCAATCGCTGTCCGAGGGTCGGCTTTGCCGAACGGGATCTATAAAAACCATAATTTTCTCGCCCATTCATCGCCCGGAAATGCGCCGTTGCAAGCCGGTTTCAGGCCCTTCATGCTCTTCGCCATGCCTCTCCACGATCCCGAATGGAAGAAATTCCGCGCCGAACTGCTCGCGCACGCGCGGGCGGGGGATCATGAATGGCTGGACACGGAGGAAATCCGCGCCGTGCTGGCCGAGGCCTGGCGCAAGGGCTTGGCGCCGTCGTTGATCATTTCGTGCCGCGCGGCCGCCGCGAGCCAGCTGGAATTCACCCGTTGCTTGAACGAGATCGTCGAGGCGGCGAAGACGCGCCTGCTGATTATCGATGACGAAAAGCCGCTGACCTCCCTGCTGAAACTGAATCTGGAAAAGACCGGCCGGTTTACGGTGACGGCGGAAAATGAGCCGACGCGGTGGCGGGAGGCCTTGCGTGCCGCGCAGCCCCGCTTGCTGGTGCTCGACATGGTGATGCCCGGCTGTGATGGGCGGGAAATTCTGGACCAACTGCGCGCCGCGCCGGAAACGGCCACGTTGCCGGTCATCGTGCTGACCGCGCTGTTGCAAGACTCCGACACGGAGGCGATCAATCGGAGCGGCGTGCTGTTTTTATCCAAGCCGGTGTCGCTGAAGGCGCTGCTGCATTGCATCGACGAGCTTTTGGGAGGGGGAAGCGCGCGGGGCTGATCCGTCTGATTCGCCCGAGCTGACGGATCAAGACGGATCCGACAAATCACCCCCGCGCGTGATCCGCTTGTTTTTCCGCCGGCCGCACGATAGTGCGGAACTCTCCACCTCGACCATGGCCCTGACTTATCTCGAAGCGATCCGTGAAGCGCAGACCAAAGCGCTGCGCGACGACCCGTCTGTGTTCATCTACGGACAGGACGTCGCCACCTTCGGCGGCGCGTTCAAGGCCACGAAAAATCTCGCGCGGGACTTCCCGGGGCGGGTGCTGGATTCGCCCATCAGCGAGGATGCCATGCTCGGCCTGGCCATCGGCGCGGCCATCGAAGGGATGCGGCCGATCGTGGAAATGCAGTTCGCGGATTTCTCCTCCATCGCGTTCAACCAGATCGTCAACCAGGCCGGCACCCACTTCTGGCGCACCGGCGTGCCGTGCCCGCTGGTGGTGCGGCTGCCCAGCGGCGGCACACCCGGCAGCGGCCCCTTCCACAGTCAGATGATGGAATCCATCTACGCGCACTACCCCGGGCTGGTGGTCGTCACGCCCGCGACGGTCGGCGACGCTTACAGCCTGTTGCTGGAGGCCGTCGCGCTCAACGACCCGGTCCTTTTCTGCGAGCACAAATTCCTGTATTACCACCTCAAGGAAGACAGTCTGCCGGAGGAAAACCTCCCGATCGGCAAGGCGCGCCTCGCCCGTCCGGGCCGCCATGCCACGGTGGTGACGTATTCCGCGATGGTGCATGAGTGCCTGCACGCCGCCATCGATCTCGCCGCCGAGGGCTGGGAAATTGAGGTCATCGATCTGCGCTCGGTCAAACCCATCGACACCGACACCGTGCTCGGCAGCGTCGCCCGCACCGGTCGCCTGCTGTGCGTGGGCGAGAGTTTCCCTTGGGGCGGCGTCTCCGCCGAAGTGGTCGCCCGTGTCGTCGCCGAAGGGTTCAACCTCCTCGACGCCCCGCCGCAACGGCTCAACGCCCGCGACACGCCGGTGCCGTATCATCCGAACCTGTGGGCCGCGCACCGCCCGACCGCCGCCGCCATTTCCGAGAGCTTGCGCAAGCTGCTGCGGTTTTAGAAAATGACCAAGGCTCAAGGTCAAAGGACGACAGAATGCCCAATCTCCAATGACCGAGGCAAAATGTTGGACCGTTGACATTGGGCCTTGCCTGGACCTTTGACCTTTGACATTGGACATTCACCCTTTTCATTCATGCCACGCATCCCCATTCTCATGCCGCAGCTTGGCGAATCCATCGCCGAAGCCACCGTCAAACACATCGGCATCTCGCTGGACCAGGAACTCTCCGCCGACCAGGAGATCATGGAGGTGGAAACGCAGAAGGCGACCATGGGCGTGACCGTGCCGTGTGCCGGCCGGGTGGTGGAACTCCGCGCGCGGGTCGATGAGAGCTATGCCGTCGGCGCCACGCTCGGCTTTCTGGAGGTCAGCCCGGAGGAGGCCGAGCGCGCGGGCCTCACGTTCGCCGATCCTCCGCCCGCCGCGCCGGAACCCGCCGCGGCGGACGCGGGCTCTGAGGACAATCTGCATTTCCGCTACGACAGCAACAATGTGTTCGTCGGCCGGGACGAGGACGGCCAGCCGAAAGTCGAACCCGTGCTGCGCGGCCTCCCGGTGCCGGCCAACGCCACCGGGGCCAGCTACATCTCGCCACGTATGAGGGTGCGCATGGCCGAGCTCGGCCTCAATGCCGCGGATCTCGCCGCGGTGGCCGGCACGGGCGAGGGCGGGCGCGTCACCGTGGAGGATTTCGAACGGTTCATCTCCAGCCTGGAGGACCAGCCCATGACCACCGCCAGCCCCATGCGCGTGGCCGTCGCCGACGCCATGCGCCGCTCGTGGACGCGGCCCCTCGCCACCGTGGGCATCCGCGTGCGGCTGGATGCCTTGCTCGCCCATCGCAAAACCCTGGACGCCAAACCCGGCCCCACGCTTTACGCCATCCGCGCGCTCGCCATCGCCCTCGCGGAAAAACCCGAATCCGCCGGCCGCCTCGTCGGCGACCGCATCGTGCATCCCAAGGCCATCGACATCGGCTTCGCCGTCGAAGTCGAAGACGGCGTGCTCGTCCCCATGATCCGCGACGTGGACAAGAAAGACCTCGCCTCCCTCACCGATATCTACAACACTCTGGTCGAGCGCGGCCGCTCCCGCCGCCTGCCACCGGAAGCCATCGGCACCGGCGCGGCCACCGTGACCAATTTCGGCACCTTCGGCATCATCTGGGCCACGCCCATTCCCTTGCCCGAGCAAAACCTTCTCCTCGGCCTCGGCGCCGGCCGCCAAGCGCCCGTCTGGTCGAAAGAAGAGGACCGCTTCCTCCCCGTGACCGAAGCCGAACTCACCCTCAGCTTCGACCACCGCATCCTCGACGGCGGCGGCGCAGGCAGGCTGCTGCATCGCGTCGCCACGCTCATGCAAGTGCCGGCGGAGTTGTGAAGGAGCAAAACGCCTGTCGCTTCGCGGCATAATGACTCATT